>JAFGBV010000038.1 GCA_016932955.1 Anaerolineales bacterium
ATGGCCATCTCCTTCGTAGGTGCGGGTGTGATTTGGAAGTTCGTCTACACCTACAAAGGAACAGGTGCCGGGATACAGGAGATTGGTTTGCTGAATGCCATTGTCTTAGCTTTTGGGGGTGAGTCACAGCCCTGGTTGCAAATACCACCCTGGAATAATCTTCTCTTGATCATCATCATGGTGTGGCTGCAAACCGGTTATGCCATGGTGATCATCTCTTCGGCGATTAAAGGCGTCCCTGTCGAATTGCTCGAGGCTGCCCGTATCGACGGTGCCAATGAGGTCAGGGCCTTCTTAAGTATCACGATACCATATATCCAGGGTACGCTGCTGACAGTAACAACGACGATCGTGATTTTCAGTTTGAAGCTGTTTGATATTGTACGAGTGATGACCGGTGGTAACAACGGCACAAACGTGATTGCCAATGAATTTTATCTACAGAGCTTTACCTACAACCAAACGGGCCGTGCCTCGGCAATTGCTATCGTCTTGCTCATCGTGGCTGTTCCGGTAATCATTTATAACCTGCGTCAGTTTGCAGAAAGGAGAGCATTCTAATGGCTGCCAAACAGAAAAGTGCCTCTCAACGTAAACTAACCTCCAGTCTGGTGGTGAATGGGATCCTGATTTTAATTTGTCTGATCTGGTTCATTCCCACCGCCGGCGTGCTGATCACCTCTTTCCGCGACAGCCAGGATATCTTTAAAAGCGGCTGGTGGATGGTGTTTCCGCATAAAGAAGACGTCCAAACGGGTGAGATCAAAATTGGTGATGATGTGGATGTAAACGGACCGATCACCATCGATGGCGTGACCGCCACGTTTGAAGAATGGCGCGAGGGGATCACGATGCCCGACGGGAGCAAGCTGACCTGGTATGGCAATAAGCGTACGCGCACATTGAACGTGTCCGAAGAGCAGTGGGTTGGTTTTTCGACCAACCTGACGCTGGAAAACTACAAGAATACCTTGAGCGGCACGGAAATTCGCTACAAAGATGCATCGGGGCAGGAGATCGTGCGCATGGGTAACAACCTGGCAACGGCCTTCCTGAACTCGGTAGCGGTGGCGGTGCCGGCCACGATCATTCCAATTTTGATTGCTGCCTTCGCAGCCTTCGGTTTCGCCTGGCTGAACTTCCCAGGGCGGAAAATGATGTTCATTATCGTGGTCATGCTGCTGGTAGTGCCGCTGCAGATTGCGCTAGTGCCAATCTTGCGTGACTACACCAAGCTCGGGCTCAATGGAACTTACCTGGCGATGTGGTTGGCGCATACCGGTTTTGGCTTACCACTGGCGATTTACCTGCTGTTCAATTACGTCAGCAGCCTGCCGCGTGAGCTGCTCGAAGCGGCATTTATCGATGGGGCATCCAATTTCACCATCTTCACCCAGCTCATCCTGCCTCTGTCGGTTCCGGCACTGGCCTCCTTTGCCATCTTCCAGTTCCTATGGGTGTGGAATGACTACCTGGTAGCTCTGGTATTCCTGGGTGACCAGAACCGTGTGATCACTATGGCCCTGGCAGCCATTGTTGGTGAAAAGGGTCAAGACTGGCACCTGCTCACCTCAGGTGCCTTCCTAAGCATGATGCTGCCGCTGGCTGTGTTCTTTGCCTTGCAGCGCTATTTCGTGCGCGGCATGATGGCTGGCTCGATCAAAGGATAATACACGCAAGCAACAGACAGACCTCGACCAGGCGCTGATTTTCTGGCTCTATAGACCCGAAGAGGCGATGAGAAAGCTTGCACCCGGCAGAGACCCTAAAGGTTTCCTGTGCTAAACGAGGCCCCGGTTAGCACAGGCTCAGGATAAACCCGGCTTCTAGTTTGCAGAAGAAACCTTTAGGGTCTGGGGTAAGCAGGTATCGGTAGTGGTTCTCAGGGTCGCTGTAGGGTCGCCTAATCCGAAGGAACTACAATGCCAAACCCAGACTTGTGGTATAAAGAAGCCGTTTTTTATGAACTAAACGTGCGCGCGTTCCATGATTCCAACGGCGACGGGATTGGCGATTTACCGGGGGTCACTGCCAGGCTGGATTATCTACAATCGTTGGGCGTGGACGTTATCTGGTTGCTGCCCATCACCCCTTCGCCGTTGCGCGATGATGGGTACGACGTCAGCGATCACTACAATATTCACCCGATGTATGGTTGCCTGGAAGATTTCCGCAGCCTGGTGAGTGAGGCGCACCGGCGCGGCTTGAAGGTCGTGGTGGAGCTGGTGCCCAACCACACCTCTGATCAGCATGCCTGGTTCCAGGCTTCGCGTGATCCAGTGCATCCCGAACATGCCCGCTATCGCGACTATTACGTTTGGAGCGAGACCGACGAGCGCTACAAGGACGCCCGCATCATTTTCATCGATTCCGAGAAATCCAATTGGAGTTATGACCCGCTGCGTAAGGCCTATTATTGGCACCGTTTCTTCTACCACCAGCCCGACCTGAACTATGATAACCCTGATGTACAGCGCGCCATGCTACGGGTGGTACAGTTCTGGATCGACCAGGGGGCGGATGGCATCCGGGTCGACGCGCCGCCTTATCTTTTCGAGCGGGAGGGCACCAACTGCGAGAATCTGCCGGAAACGCACGCCTTCCTGAAACGATTGCGCACCTTTGTGGAGGCGTACGCGCCTGGCACGATGCTGCTCTCGGAAGCGAACCAGTGGCCTGAGGACGTGCGCCCTTATTTTGGCGAGGGCGACGAAATGCATATGAATTTCCACTTCCCGCTGATGCCGCGCATCTTCATGGCGCTGGCAAAGGCAGACCGCAGCTCCATTGTGGATATCCTAGCGCGCACGCCGGCGCTGCCGGAAGCCTGCCAGTGGGGGATTTTCTTGCGCTGCCATGATGAGCTGACCCTGGAAATGGTTACTCCAGACGAGCGCCGCTTTATGTGGGATTTCTACGCACCCGAGCCGCGCATGCGCCTGAACCTGGGCATCCGCCGCCGGTTGGCGCCGCTGCTGGACAATGACCGGCGGAAGATCGAGTTGGCTAATTCGCTGCTACTCAGCTTGCCCGGTTCGCCTTTCATATATTATGGCGACGAGATTGGTATGGGCGACAATATCTGGCTGAAAGACCGTGACGGAGTACGCACGCCGATGCAGTGGAATGCGCAACCGGGGGCTGGTTTTTCTGAGGCACCAGCAGAGACGTGGTACGCACCGATGAATGACCAGCCGCCCTACGCTGCTGCGCAGGTCAATGTGGCCGCACAGCAGGCTGATCCCACGTCGCTGTTCAACAAGATGCGCAGCATGATCCGGGTGCGAAAGGAACAGCAGGCTTTCAGCAGGGGCAAATTTAACTGGGCGGAGACTGGAAACCAGGCGGTAGCCGCTTATTGGCGCATCCACCGGGAGCAGACGGTGCTGGTGCTCAACAACCTTTCAAACCAAGCTCAAGCGGTTGCGGTGCAATTGCCCGTTGGTGCAACAGAGTGTCGCGACTTGTTCAGCGGTGCGCCTGTACAGGCTGTTGCGGAGAGCCGGCTGCAATTAAACCTATCAGCTTACCAGTTTCACTGGCTAAGTCTTTCTACGGGGAACAAGATGCCATGATCGACCATGCAATGAACCGTGAACTCGACCTGTCATTGCCGCGCGAGACGCAACGCAGCCTGGCGCGGCTGATGCCGCGCCTGAAGGCAGCCCTCGCCAAGCAGATCAGTGCGGACCCGCAAGGCTGGAAGCAATTCATCCAGCGGCTGGAGCAGCGCTTTGCTACGCTGTTCACGCTGTATTATGACTTATATAGCAGCCGGTATGACTTTTTCTTCCACCTGGAAGACTTGCTGATCAGCCTGGGCAGGGCATGGTTCGAGCGTCCCTTGGACTTGCGCAGCCTGGATGCTGACCGGGAGCTAAAACCGAACTGGTTTCAATCCAACCAGATGCTGGGCGGGGTGATCTATGTGGATTTGTTCGCGGAAGACCTGGAAGGTGTGCGCGCCAGGATTCCCTACTTCAAGGAGCTGGGGCTGACTTACCTGCACCTGATGCCGCTGTTTAAGGTACCCGAGGGCGAGAATGACGGCGGCTACGCGGTCAGCTCTTACCGGGAGGTGCACCCGCCGCTGGGTACGATGGAGCAACTGGGCTCACTGGCGCGCGAGCTGCGCGCGGCCGGAATCAGCCTGGTGGTGGACCTGGTCTTCAACCATACCTCAGACGAGCACCTGTGGGCGGAAAAAGCCAAAGCTGGTGACGAAGATTACCGTGAGATGTACAGAATTTTCCCAGACCGGGCACTGCCGGATGCCTATGAGCGCACACTGCG
>JAFGBV010000249.1 GCA_016932955.1 Anaerolineales bacterium
GAGGCCTATAGCCAGGGTTTGATCTACCGCCCGGTTCTGCTGGCACAGTCGAATACGCGTTTCGTCAATCGCAAATATGACCTGGATTACGAGCTGATCCAATCTGCCCTGGTACAGACCCCCGACCGCCGCGGCGTGGTACGCTGGGAGGATTTCTACGTTCCACCCTTGGACCAGACCTCCTTCGATACCACTCCTGACCCCCAGGGTAAGTTTGCCACGCTGGAGGCGCCTTTCTCAGATGGCAAAGCTCTGGCGGCCTTGCAAAAGGATTTCGTCGAGTGGGCATATCGTTCTGCTAAAGTGACTGTGCGTGCTCACGAAGGTTTGAAGCTGTATGCTGGTCCGCAAACCTCAGCGGCTGATTTCCGTACCCAATGTGCTGAGGCTGCCCGAGAAGCTCGCGATAATGAGATTGCAAAATTCGAAACCTCTTTCGTAACCAAGCTGCGCACCCTGCAGGATAAGCTCAAACGGGAAGAGCGCGAGTTGAGGACGGATGAGTCTGAGCTTTCGCAGCGCAAAATGGAAGAAACCGGCACACACCTGTCGAATATTGCCAGCGTCTTGGGCATGGGTCGCAAGCGCACCCTGACCACTTCCCTGACCAAGCGCCGCCAGACTGCGCAAGCCAAGGCGGATGTTGAGGAGTCGCTGGATGCCATTGATGATATGAAGAAGCAGATCGCAGCGATCGAGGAAGAAAAAGCCAGCGGCATCGAGGAGATCAACCAGCGTTGGGGTGAAGTGATCAAGGACATCACCGAGATCAGCGTAACCCCGCTGAAGAAGGACGTGCTGCTCGACTTTTTCGGTGTTGCCTGGATGCCTTTCCATGTGATCAAGGTCGGCGATGCGGTCGAGGAGCTGCCCGGCTTTAGTGCGGGATGACGTCTGTCTTTTTGAGAATCTGGTATGCAATCTTACCTGTTTAGCTCGTTTCCCGAGCCGCCTCAAGCCGCCCTGGTCGAGTTGGTGCGCAGCCTGAGCGGAGACCAGGCGAATCCGGTGGTTGCCTATCTGCCGGCGGGGAATATCAAGCGTCACTTTGTGCGCCAGGTAAAGGGATTCCTGCGGGGGGTGGCTGAGGTGAGTGCGATCAAGCCCGAGGTACACACCTTGAAGCGTGCCCATTCGATCCTGGACCAGGCCGCGTTGCTCTTGATCCCCGGCGGCAATACCTATCTCATGGCTCACCAGCTGCATCAAATGGGGATTGTAAACGAGTTGCGCCAGCGGGTTCTAGATGGGCTGCCAGTGATCACCTTTAGCGCCGGGACAGTGTTCTGCGGGCAGGATGTGTTGACCACCAACGACATCAATTGCTGCGGCTGCACACAGTTTGAGGGCCTCAAATTCGTTCCTTGCAACTTCAATGTCCACTATCCGGGCTTGCCAGGTGATGAACAGTTGGATCGGGACGATCGATTATTCGAGTACCAGGCTTTCCACGACCATCCCATTCTTGCTCTAGAAGACGGAGCATGTCTGCGCCTTTCTCCGGACTTGTTGGAGGTGGTCAGCGGGTCAGTGTGGAAGTTCTCGGGCGGTGTGAAAGAAAAACTCACGACCTTGCGTTGGCTGCCGGATACTGGCATGGAAATTGCAACCTTCTGAACTACAAGGGTCTATGGAATCAACCTCTCTTCCCCCTGATCAACTCAACAGCGTCGGTGTGCTTATGCGCCGGGAGATTGAGGCACGCCTGCTGATCCCACTGCTCCAATCCCTTGAAGAGCAGTTCGGGCGAGAGGGGGTGCGGCAGGTGCTGCGCGAAGTGATCCTCAAGATAGCCCACCAGCAAGGCATTCAGATTGCGCAGAGCACAGGAAGTACGCTGGCGCATTTTGCTGCCTCGTTGGATGCCTGGCAGAAGGGCGATGCCATGCAGATCGAAAAATTGGAACAGTCGGAGCGCCGCTTTAACTTTAACGTTCGACGCTGTCGTTATGCAGAGATGTATGCTGCGCTGGGCGCTCCTGAACTCGGTGTTTTGCTTTCTTGCAATCGCGACGCGGCCTTGATCGAGGGCTTTAACCCCCACATCCGCTTGACGCGCACCCAAACCATCATGGAAGGCGCCGAATATTGCGATTTTCGCTATGAAATGGAAGATGACTCTGATTTCGCTTGACGCTTTAACTGGATTATGCTAGTATCATTAAAAATTGATTATTTGTTCTGCCTAATCGTTGTATGATGCTAAAAATCTAACGCGGCCGGTTGCGTAGTACCAGGCAGTTATTTGGAAGGAGAATAAAGAGAATGGAAAGCAAACGTTTGTTACGCATTACATCAGTTATCCTTTTGGCGGTGATGCTGGTGACCAGCTTATCTGCCTGTCGTTTGGCCGCCTCCGAAGGCCCCGATGAGGCAGCCAGCGAAGAATACCCTGTGCCCGGAGAGCAAGAAGAGCAGCCCTCAGATTTTGAGAATGCTGCCACCGCCACGGTGCAGGCTGGCGAAAGTGGCTCTGCGGGTGGAGGCTCGAATCAGCCTGTAGCTATCACTGAAACACCTGTGCCTCCCACCGCCACACCTGTACCCCCGGCTTATGTCCAGGCTACCCCCGGCATACCCACGGAGTACGTGTTGAAGTATGGCGAGTTTCCTTTCTGCATTGCCCGGCGCTTTGACGTTGACCAATATGAGTTGCTGGCGCTCAATGGTCTCGGATTGAACTCCTCAACTTTTGTAGGCATGACCTTGAAGATCCCGCAGACCGGCAATCATTTTGACGGAAACGCCGCCTTGAAGAACCATCCTGCTGAATACAAGGTCAAAGCCGGCGAGACTCTTGAGATCATTGCCTGCAAGTTTGGCAACGTCTCCCCCGATATGATTGCTCTGCAGAACGGCCTGGAGGCTCCTTACACCCTGACCACTGGGCAAATTCTGATCATCCCCTGATCTGTCGATTGCCTGTTCGATCATTGGGTGGTTTTGACGCTATGACGTCAAAACCACCTGTTTCTTAAGGAGCCGGTATGCCTTTCGAATTGCTTTCTAGCAAAAATACCTATCATGGCAGGGCTTTTTCGGTGCGACGTGACGAGATTCGCCTGCCCGATGGCGCCTTGGCCCGCCTGGACATCGTCGAGCACGTCGGCGCGGTCACCATACTGCCGCTGGATGACCAGGGTCAGGTGTGGTTTGTGCGCCAATATCGCCATGCTGCCGGGATAGAGCTGCTCGAATTACCGGCTGGCACGCTTGAACCCGGCGAAGACCCGCAGGTTTGTGCCCACCGCGAAATCCGTGAGGAGACCGGCATGGCGGCGGGCAGGCTGCAAAAGATCGGCGAGTTCTTTCTGGCTCCTGGCTATTCGACCGAATATATGCACGTTTACCTAGCACAGGACCTGCTCCACGATCCGTTACCCGGTGACCAGGACGAATTCCTGAGCGTCGAGCGTTACCCTTTGGCGCAGGTTTACGCCATGCTGCGCAACGGAGAGATTCGGGATGCCAAGACAATCGCCGCCCTTTCTCTTGCGCAGCCTCTCATCGACTTAGACTAAAAAAGACTTCCGAAGTTGTACCAGATTACTGGCACTAAAACTTCGGAAGTCTCAGTGATCCCCTAAGGGAATTTTTTAGTAATCCATTCCGCCGCC
>JAFGBV010000250.1 GCA_016932955.1 Anaerolineales bacterium
ACAATGATTAATACAAGACTGGCTCCTCTCATGACAATCCCCTGAATAGAACTGCGGTCTGTTCCCATTGGTTCCCTCCCTTCTGATTCGGAAAACAAAAAGCCGCTGACTGTATCTCAGCGGCTGGAATGTCACTCATTGTTCGGTTCGGCTTTCAGAACCGCACCTCCGCCCTGTATCTGATTGGCCGTTTTCCAGGCAGTGGACGCCAGGCATGCTTCATACGCCAATCACAGCGAAGCGACTCCGAATCCATTATACATCGTTCTAATCACGAGGATGCCTTACAGTTCTCCAGGTTTCGATCCCTCTCCGGACAGTTAAGCCACCTGCCAGTGCGCTCAATAGGTCCAGGCCAGCGAGCCTGCCTCCGGCTCTCCACGCGCCGCGTCCCAATCGGATCCCACGGTTGCATCAACTACCCGCGGGCGCACGGAGCAGCCCGAGCAGGGCGGGAAGTTGTTCTTCCCCTGCGCCAGGATCTCTGACACAACGCTGAAGCAGTCCTGCAGGCGGAAGAGCGTCGCCCGGCAGCTGCCGATCATGACCACGTATTCCAACCCGCGTTCGCGCATATCTTCGGAATAGGAGGCCGTATCGGTGAAGGGGCAGCTGCCGCCGCGCCAGCCCCAGGTGCGCCCAAGCACCATGCGCCCGCCCGCCAGGCGCACCGGGTACGCCTCGGAGCGCAATCCCAGGCATGGTGCGCCAGTGGACGTCTCGACCACATGGTGGAAAGTGTTGGCGTGGTAATCGACGCCCAGCAGCAGCCCGAGGCCCCCCTCCGCAGCGAGCAAGCCCAGCGGCGACTGCGGTCCCATCGTGAGCGTGCGGTGATGGAAGCGCGTGTAGCGTTCGGCGTCCCTGCCCCAGGCAGCGATAGCGTGGGTGGGGTCAAGGCTGCGGTGCACGCCAGGCAGACGCCAGAAGCAGTCGGGGATGGCACCGTTTATGGTGTGCGTTTGGGTAGGATCATAATAGCCCGGACCGCCCTCGTGGAAAACCGTATCGTGGTTGAACGAGGGCATCATCAGCGTGCCCGAGGGAGTAACCGCCTCCATTAGCGCTGCGACAACTGCGGCTGCGCCCCCCTCTACATCGCCAAAGCTGCTCAGAGAGGAGTGCACCATAACCCCCGCGCCTTCAAGCACACCAAGAGATCTCAGTGCAGAGAGGATGTGTTGTTTGTTGAGCGAGTCTGGGGGCATGCTTAGCTCGAAGCGCTGGAGTAATTGCGAAGCCCGCGCGTCCACAGCAGGCGAACGCCGATGAGAAGCAAAAACGGAAGAGCCAGCGCCCAGGTCTGGTAGACAGGAGGCATCTTGCCTACCAGGAACAGCGGCGGAAAGTTGGTGATGACGAAAATGGGCAGGATGAAGATGCCGATCTGTTGGATGGTGGCCGAGTAGATGCCCATGGGCATGTTGTTGAAATCCCAGAAGGAGTCGGTGATACCGGCGATAGCCGAGGCGTTGGTCATCCAGAAGGTGAGGATCTGCGGCAGGAGGAACAGGCAGTAGCTGACTACCACGCTGGAGAGGATAAACAGCGCAAACCCTCCCAGGGTAGCCAGTGTAACCGGGATGCCCAGGCGCGACCAGGCGATGACGATGACAATACCTCCAGCGATGACGTCCACGCCGAAAAGGCCCACGTCGGCCTGGCGCAGCGTGGCCATGAACTGCAGCGAGACAGGCTTGGTTAAAAGCAGGTCCAACTCACCGTCCTTGATCTTGTTCAACAGGCGAAAGTTGTTGATCATGAACATCCCGGCATAAAAGCCGGTCATAAAGATAAAGGTACCTATGAAAAGCAGGATTTCATCGGCGGACATGCCGTTGATCTGTACCCCTGAGCGGTAAACGACAACGATATAAGACAGCTTGACCAGCAGGTAGCCGCACTCCATGAAAATGTTGCCAACAAAGTTGAAGCGGTACTCCATCTGTGCCATCATGCTGTTCTTGACAAAGAGCATGTAGATGAGCGCGTGCTTCTTTATCTCCCGCCAAAGACTGCTTCCGAAGGTTTGCAATATGCTGTTCATGCTACCCTCCTACTGCCACATAGCGCTTGCTGGAAACCCGCCACAGTAAATAAGCCAGCCCATACATCAGCGCGATCCAGAAAAGCTGCACTAAAATACCCTGGTATACCTGGGTTATGGCCATGCTCCCATTGAGCACTTTGATCGGATAGCTGACGGTATACTGAAACGGTAAGAATGCCATCACACGCAAGAATGCCGGGCCAAATACTTCTAATGGGAAAATACCACCACTGAGAAGGATAAATACGATGCGGATCCCCTCAAAAAGAAAACCAATATCCGTCAGCCAAAAGGCAATGGCGCTGATGCCGTAGAATATGAGAAAATTGAGCCCCAGTGCCAGCACTATGGCGGCGAGGAAGAGCAGCACACGCGGCAGCGTGACAGTCACGTCCCAAATCACATTTAATCCAAGAAGAACTATAGAGAGGAGAGTGAGGATAATCCCCAGGTTGGGCAGCTTTGCGCCAAAGTAACTGGCGACACGGTAGGGGAAGTAGCCCAGCGGCTGAACCAGGAACTTGCTGTACTTGCCTGACTTGACATCCTCCATGATCTCATATTCAAATCCGGTACGCACGATACGGCTCACCAGCCCAGCGATGAAGGTATAAGCCATCATCTGCTGGTAAGTAAAGCCGTAGACTACCTCACCTGGCGAGCTGGCATACACCGCCGTCCACAGGAAGTACTGGATGAAGACGGGGTACGCCGCGCTGACCAGCGAGAGGGCAAAGTTGGCACGGTATTCCAGCTCGGTCTCGAAGCCCAGCTCAAATGCCCTGGCGTATTTCTCCAGCCAGGGGACCAGGGTAAACAGCGCCGGCCGTTTGAGCGCAACATCAGTGGCTGGCATTAGCCACCTCCCTGCGCTGGTAAAGCAGCGCGATGCCCTCCTCTACTGGAATGTCCTCGATGTCAAAATCGACCACGGGCAGTCGATCGAGGATAGCCTTGGAGATCTCCTTCAACTCCGGGCGCGGAACCTCGAGCGTAGCGGAAAAATCAGTCCTCTCCTTCACCTTGCCAAACTGCGCCAGCATTTCCGCCTCAACCGGTGTACTTAGCTTCAACTTAATTATCTTGGAACGCTCGAAAGCATCGTTGACATGGTGCAGATCGCCATCGAAGACGATGCGCCCCTCATTGATAATTATGGCACGCTTACAGAGGTCGACCACGTCTTCCATATAATGGCTGGTAAGGAGGATAGTGGCTTTCTTCTCCTGGTTGTAGTACTTAAAAAACTCGCGAATTTTGACCTGCGAGAGGATATCCAGCCCGATGGTGGGTTCGTCAAGAAAGACCAGGCGCGGCTTGTGGATCAACGCGGCGATCAGTTCCATTTTCATCCGCTCGCCCAGCGAAAGGCGGCGAACCTGCACGTTGAGCAAGTGTTTTACATCCAGCAGCTCTGTCAGCTCACCCAGCGCCGCCTGGTATGCGCGATCCTCCACCTCGTAAATGGTCTTATTGAGATAGAGTGACTCGTTGGCGGGCAAGTCCCACCATAACTGCGCTTTCTGGCCCATGACAATGGCAAACTGCATCTTGAACGCTTTGCGACGCTCCCAGGGGACGTAACCGAGCACTTTAGCCTCGCCCCCCGATGGGCGCAAGATGCCGGAGAGCATCTTCAGTGTGGTGGTTTTCCCAGCGCCGTTTGGGCCAAGAAAACCGACCATCTCACCCTCCTCTATGGCAAAGGAGATCTCTTGCACCGCGTCCTTGTACAGCTTTTGGCGGTAAAAAAGGTTCTTGAAGGAGTTCTTCAAACCAAGCTCTTTATGGTAATACTCAAATGACTTGGAAAGGTGCTTTACATCGACAATCATAATGGATTCCAATTTGGGAGAATCTAATTCCACTACGGAAACAACCGGATGGAATATACAACTGGACGAACAGCGTGTCAAGAAGTTCAATGGAACCTATAACCAGGGCAATAATGTCAATTTTTGAAGAAATCACCGTCGAGGGCGACCTGTCTGTATTATCATTGTCTCATGAACACACAACTGAAAACACACCCGCTTGAAACCTCATTTTTTGCCGCTCGCGGACAAACCCTGGTGACCTGGCTGGGAATGGCTGGCGTGCTGCTCAACGTGCGCGGTACGATCCTGCTCATCGACCCGCTGATATCGACAATCGCTCGGGATGGAGAGCTAGTGAGTGAGGAGGGATACCGCCTCAAGCTCCCGCTACCCATCCAGGCCAAAGACCTGCCCCGGGCAGACCTGGTGATGTACACCCACGCTGATGACGATCACTTTGGCCGCGTGACCGCAAAGACCCTGGCGGAACGGCTGCCCTGCCGCTTCCTCGCCCCTCCTCCCATCGTCCAAAGACTGGTGGAGATGGGTATCGCCCACGAGCGGATTACAACGGCTGTCGAGAAAGATGTCGTGCAAATAGGCTCGGCCCAGGTGGTCATCACCCCGGCCCTGCACGACTGGCAGGAGGTTAACCCCTGGAAGCGGGAGGATTGCTGCGGCTACTTAGTGAAAACGCCAGATGGAACGGTATGGCACCCCGGCGACACCCGCCTGATCGACGACCTGCTTGCATTCAAAGATGTCGACGTGATGTTTTTTGATGTGGCAGCGGTCGATTCACACCTGGGCCCGCAAGGGTCGGCGCGCCTGGCGCAGTCCTGCGGGGCAAAGCTGTTGGTCGCCTACCATTACGGCACCTTTGACCTTCCATTGGGCTCCTTTGGCAACTGTGATCCGGATGACGCCCTGCCATTCGTAAAAGACATTGCTGGAATATTTATAAAACCGAACATCGGCGAGACCCTGGCCTTGCCGCTCGAGTGAAGCGCTCTGCCGTTCCACGGCCCGGATCATTAATCTTAGCGATCTTTACGATCAACAGGCTTTGGTTATAAAATACCATATGGATACCAACCATCTCACTCAAACAACGCAAATGCACATCGACCCGGCCGTAATCGACCTGGGCGCCGGTAACCCTCAGTTTGAGCTCCTGCCTCTGGCGCGCATCCGCCGCGCGGCCGAGGTGCGCCTGGCGCAAGGTGATACGAGCTTCTTACAGTACGGCGCCGAGCAGGGCGATGGGTACCTGCGCGCGGAGCTGGCGCGCTTCCTTTCGCAGGAATACGGCGTCCCGGTCGATGCACACCAGCTCTTTATCACCAACGGCGCCTCGCAGGGGCTGGATCTATGCTGTACGCTCTACACCCGCCCTGGCGACGCGGTTTTCGTCGAGGAACCGTCTTATTTCCTGGCTCTACGCATCCTGGCCGACCACCACCTGCGCATGGTGCCTATCGCGGTAGACGAGAATGGGCTGGTCATCGAGGCTCTGGAAGAGGCACTGGAGAAAGAACACCCCGCCCTGCTCTATACCATCCCAGCTTTTCAGAACCCGGCCGGGATCACGTTGGCGCAGGAGAGGCGGCAGCGCCTGGCTCAGCTCAGCCGCGAGTACGATTTTCTGGTCGTCGCGGATGAGGTATACCATCTGCTCAACTATACAACCTCCCCACCGCCCCCCATGGCTGCCTACTCGCCAGAAGGCAATATCCTCTCCCTGGGTTCCTTCTCCAAGATCCTCGCCCCCGGGCTGCGTCTGGGTTGGATCCAGACAGAACCTTCTCGTGCCAGCGCCCTGGCCGGCTGTGGGCTGCTTGACTCTGGCGGCGGGTTGAATCCGTTCACTTCGGCCATCGTCCGCGGGCTGCTGGAGAGCGGTGACCTGGAGGAAAACGTGCGCCACCTGCAGGCAGTGTACCGCTCCCGAGTAGCAGTGATGGACACGGCGTTGCGCGAGCACATTCCAGAGGCAACCTACCAGGTGCCGAAGGGTGGCTTTTTCTTCTGGGTTCGCCTGCCCGGCAGGCGCGACGCGGCGGCAGTCATGGAGCGTGCCGAGACATTCAAAGTGAGCATCCGCCCTGGGGTGCGCTTCTCCAGTCGCGGCGGGCTGCGAGACTACGCACGGCTGTGCTTCGCCTTCTACGAGGCAGAACAGTTGGCTGAAGGCATCCACCGCCTGGCACGCGCGTTAGATTAGGGGAAAATATGGTGCCAACGCCCTCACGCCGCGAAATGCTTTACTTTCACCGGATGATTGACCCGGTTAACTGGCAGTTTGGAGGGGAGAAGATGCGCTACAGCTTCCTCCACCGCTCCGAGTTCCTCCCACATGCTGTGATAACCCGTAGCGGGCCTATTGCTGAGATGGAAGATTCACCGCGAGACGAACTACCCTTTTTTTTAGTCGACAGCCCACTGGGTAAGATGGCCCTGGATGACTACCTGAACACCGCGCCGGTCAACGGGATGATCATCCTGCACCGCGGACGCATTGTCTTCGAGCGTTATCCGCGCATGCGTCCCTTCGATAAACACGCATTGATGTCAATAAGCAAAGTATTTGTTTCAGCGCTGGTTGCTCTTCTTGAAGCCCGCGGGCAGATCGACCTGCGAAAAGGTATAGAGGTGTACCTGCCTCCTTTGAAGGAAAGTGGTTGGGAGGGTTCGCCGGTTGCGGACATACTGGACATGGCCTCAGGGATCAATGCCCCTGAGGTCGATGAGGGCTTTACCAACCCAGAACATCCCTATTACCAGTTCGAAGCCTCGCTGGGCTGGTTACCGCGCACCGCTCGCACACCCGATTCTACCTATGAATATACCTCCAGTCTGGAGCGCAAAGAGGCATCCGGGATCCGCTTCGAATACACCTCGCTAAACACCTTCATCCTCAGCTGGCTGGTCGAAAGCACCACCGGTCTCCCGTTGCACGAAGCAATACAACACGAATTCTGGCAGAAAATTGGCGCAGAGGGAGATGCCTTAATGGCAATCTCCGCCTTTGGCGCACCGGCCGCGCACGCCGGCCTCAGCGCCTGCCTGCGCGATGTGGCGCGCTTTGGGCTGCTTTTCACCTCAAGCGGGCAGTCAAAACTCCTCACGCCAATCCTACCGCCCCGGTATGTAGTTGCCATCCAGAATAACGGCCGCCCTGAGCTGTTTGCCCGCGGCCCCACTGGCCCTGGTTATGTGACTGAACTGCACGGCGAGCAGCCGCGACACAATATCTTCCAATGGGATTATGTACTGGAGGACGGCGACTTCTTTAAAGGTGGCTACGGCGGGCAGGGGTTGTACATATCCCCAACGCGTGACTTGGTGATCGCTTATTTCGGCACTCCTTTTGATGAACAAATGGAGACCCACGACCTGCAGTGGATCACACGCCAAATGGTGCACGCGGGTATATTTGATGATTAAGGTTCGCTCACGCATCAAAACATGAAACTACATTAAAAAAGAAATCGTACATATGAATGATATAGTTTTCCAGTTAATTAGAGCCTTTGGCACGCAGAAGGTACTGACCGGAGCAGCCCTGGAAAGCCGCAGGAGCAGCTATTTAGAAAACGCACCTCTTACCGCGAAAGCACTGCTGCTGCCTACCAGCACAGAGGATGTTTCAGCGATGCTACACATGTGCCAGACTGCCAGTCAGGTGGTGGTACCGCAGGGTGGGTTGACCAACCTTGTCTTTAACACCCATACGACATCTGATGAGATTGCCCTTTCCCTTGAGGGATTGAACCAGATTGAGGAGATCGACCCGCTGGGTGGGACTCTGACTGTGCAGGCCGGGGCGACACTGCAGCGTGTTCAAGATGCCGCCTCCGCTGCGGGTTTGTTCTTCCCACTCGACCTGCCGGCACGCGAGTCGGCAGTCATCGGGGGATTGGTGGGAACGAACGCTGGTGGGCTGCGGGTGGTACGCTACGGGATGATGCGCGATATTGTCCTGGGTTTAGAGGTTGTACTTGCCGATGGAACTGTTCTGAACATGATGAACAAGATGCTCAAGAAAAACGCTGGTTACGACTTGAAGCAGCTTTTCATCGGCGCCGAAGGGACACTTGGCGTGGTGACCCGTGCAGTACTGCGTCTTGAGCCTCCTCAACCTGCCGCCAGCACGGCTTTCCTGGCGGTGGAGCGGTTTGAGCAAGTGGCGGCGTTGCTGGTGCTTGCGAAGGAATGCCTGGGAGGTCAGCTCACTTCATTCGAGGTGCTGTGGAATGAGTTTTATCGCTTGACCACAACGCCGCCCGCTCCAAACCCTCCATCGCTTCCCCAGGATTCGCCCTGCTATGTGCTGGTAGAATGTCTAGGCAAAGATGAGGAAGAAGAAAAGGCGCGTATGCAGGTGCTGCTTAATCAAGCACGCCGTCAAAACCTGTTCACAGCAGCGATGTTGGCGCAGACTCCAGAACAAAGATCTGCGTTCTGGCGCGCTCGAGAAGATACTACTCAGATGGAGCAGCAGTACCGCGTGACCTACCATTTTGACGTCAGCCTGCCCATCGTGCATATGGAAAGCTACCTGGCTCGTGTGCAGTCAGAGTTGAACGCCGTTTTCGGCAATGTGAAACTGTGGATCTTTGGGCACCTGGCAGACAGCAACCTGCATATCGGTGTGGGGGGCGGCTCAGTCTCGGAGGAAGGGCATAAGCGCGTTGAAGAGATTATCTACCTGCCTCTGATGCCGATCGCCGGCTCTATCTCAGCCGAACACGGAATCGGGTTGCGCAAGAAACCCTACCTGGGTCTCAGCCGCACAACCGAAGAAGTAGCCTTGATGCGCCGTCTGAAATCCGTGCTTGACCCGCGCGGCATCCTTAACCCAGGCAAAATATTCGACCTGGACAGCGCATCATAACTTCAGTGTCGTGCCAAGCCCAAGCTCTTGCGCACGGCGGTATATCTCGGGAGCCACCGCCATGTCGTCCATAGCCAGGCCAAGGTTCATCGCCAGGGTGCGTTGTTTTGCATCCTGGCGCCCTGGCTTCCTTCCTGCGACCAACTCGCCCAACTCAGCATATGGTTCGGGCGTCACCTTGAAATACCCCGATCGTCGGTGGTCATCGAACTGGGGCAGGTCGTCTGTGCACAGCAGGTCGATCTGCACCAACGCCCCGCCGCTCCAATACGAGTCGTAGTCCACCGCCGAGCCAAAACCACCTGGCTTGAGCCAATCTTTCTGAATGGTAGGGCGTGGTTCGAGCAAGATTGGCCCTGAGGTGACCACCAGGTCGCTGTCCACCACAGCCTGGCGCGGCTCACTGACACCGACAATCTCAAAGTCAAACCGCTGGCGCATCTCGTCGATATAACGCGCCTGGGCGTCTTGGTTTACATCGTAGGCATAGACGCGTTTAAGGGAAAAGACGCTTGCCAACCCAATCAGGTTGGTGCGCCCCTGCATCCCGCAGGCCAGGATCCCCGCTACTTCGCTATCCGGTCGCGCCAGGTGTTTGGCGGCGATGGCGGTCTTCGCACCTGTACGATAGGCGGTAATCCAGGTGCAGTCCATCACCGCGTAAGGCAGGCCGGTTTCCACGTCGTTGAGGACGATCAAGCCGCTGATATACGGCAGTCCCTTGCGCGCATTGTCCGGAAAGCCTGCCACCCATTTCATCCCTGCCGAGCGTAGCGAGGGGATATACGCTGGCATGGCGTGGATGAAGGCATCTGATAGGGGATGAATGCCGGGCTTAGGCGGCATTTCGACTTTGCCCTGGCTCTTTTCAAGAAAAGCATCCTCAAGGCGGCTGATGATTGTCTGCATATCGAGCGCGACAGATTCAACTTCGGCACGAGAAAGGTAAGTTATTTTTGGGGATAGCATAGTTTCCTCCACATCGGTAAAGTGTGATGCACTCGGGTAGCTTGTATGCCTGTAACGCCCACTTGTACCTGATGGATTGCTCTACAGCTGGTTTTCATATTGCATCATTATTTCCGGTTTAGTGTTTTAATGCGATAATCAATGATATTATCGGCAATTTTTCAAGTAAAATATTACCACAACAACGGAAAAGGGAAGAGCCTGGGTTTAACCAGATCACCGTACGGTATAACAAACAACAAAGGAGAGATCGGATGGAAGTGAAAGAGAAAAGCCAAAGTATGCGGATCGGAGGCGCCTCAATTGCCTGGATCACACTTTACGGGGCATTATGCGGTGTTACATCGCTAATTCCCGTATTTCCATATGTCGGCGGCGGCGGCTATGTCCCTCTGCAAACCATGTTCTCAGCCATTGCACCGGTCCTGCTTGGGGGGGTAGGCGGTATGGTGGCGGCGACCGTGGGTGGGGTGATCGGTATGTTCATCGCACCAGCAGCGTTTCCGCTCCAGCTGGTTGACGTGATCCTCACCGGAACCCTGCCGGCATTCGCTGTGTGGGTTATGATGGAGGCCAACAAGCGCGGCTGGCTTGCCTTGTTGTGGACCATCCTCGTTGGTATTATAGGCTCACTGTTTCCATTTTATGTGCCCGGCGCCGCAGCAGGATTTGCCCAACCAGCCAATCCGGTCACCTATTTCTTGCTGGTCGCTTACTACTGGGTAATCCCGCTGATCATCATTCTGATCCCGCTTGGAAAACGCCTGATGCCTGACTGGATTCGCGGAACAGACCGCAAAAACAAGTATATCGGCCTGTTCCTGACCTATCTGGTTGCCCTCCTCACCTGGTTCCTACCCTGGTCACTGCCCTACTGGTACGTGTACACTTACGAACCCTCGATGGGTGTGGCAACCCTGATTGGATATACATGGTGGGTCCCACTGTTCTCGCTGGCGATCACCATCATCACCGTGCCGCTCGTAGAAGCGTTGCGCCGCAGCGGCCTGCCAAAAATTCCAGGCGCAATCTGGTAAACGGTATCCAGGCTCTTCTTTATGGACTCATTTGAGATACAACTGGAGCAGGTCACCTTCACCTATGAAGACGGCGTTAATGCTCTATCTGAACTGAATTTGGTTGCCTGCGCCGGTGAATTTGTCGTTGTGTTGGGCGCAAACGGCGCGGGCAAATCTACGCTATGCTTTCTACTGAGCGGCATTGTCCCACACATCTACGGGGGACGTCGCGCGGGTAAGGTTAGCATTGCCGGGAATGACCCGTGGGACGAGCCGCTGTACAAAACAGCGAAATATTCTGGCGTGCTGCTGCAGGACCCTGAGGTCCAGCTTTTCAATCCCAGCGTTTTTACTGAGATGGCTTTTGGCCCCGCTAACCTGAAAATTGACCGAGCGGAGATCATACAGCGCATTGAGGCAGCGATGACTTTGCTGCACCTGGACGGGTTGGAAAAGCGCAATCCGCGCGACCTGTCTGGCGGCCAGAAACAGCGCGTGGCTTTAGGAGCAGCGCTGACCATGCGCCCGCGTGTGCTGGTTCTGGACGAGCCAACATCCCAGCTTGATCCCATCGGACGGGCAGAGGTCGTCGAGGCGATCCATCGGCTTAAATCTACTGGTGAAATGACTATCGTCATGACCACGCACGAGACCGGTGATATCCTCGACCTGGCCGACCGTGTGGTGGTTCTGGACCAGGGGCGGATTATCCTTTCGGGTACTCCCGCTGAAGTATTTTCCCAACCAGAGACACTGGAAGCTGCTGGGGTAAAAATTCCCGACTCGCTTGGCATCCTGTTGAACCTGGACCAGCGGGCCGGTGTAGTCACCCATTTGAGTGATGAACAGGTGAAAAACCTTGACAGTAATGCGGTCAGCAGGCACGCCCGTGAGTTGGTAGGCCAGGAGCGCCTCGAAGTCATTGGGCCACAGGAGGAGCCGCTGGTAAAGATTAACACGGCATCCCAACCTGCACTGGAGGCCGTAAACCTCACCTTCCAATACCCGGGGTATCCACCGGTTAAAGCGCTGGAGAATATCAACCTGGCTGTACCCAAGGGAGAGATCGTGGGAATCATAGGCCAGAACGGCTCCGGAAAAAGCACCCTGGTTAAGTCGTTTGTTGGCCTGCTCCGACCAACCAGGGGTGAAGTGCGGGTGAATGGGCAAAACATCGCCAGTATCCCAGTTGGACAGATGGCACGCCAGGTGGGACTGGTGTTGCAAAATCCAGATTATCAGCTATTCACATCTTCTTGCCGCGAAGAGATCCTGTTTGGGTTAAAGAACCTGGGCGTCGAGGGCGATGAAGCCGAGGAAAAAGTTCGTACGGCACTCACCCTGGTCGGGCTCGAAAACGAGTGGGAAACCTTCCCTTTCCGCATGTCTTTTGGTGACAGGCGCAAGCTGGCAGTGGCTGCAACCATCGCCCTGGATCCCCAGGTGTTAATTCTGGACGAGCCGACCACTGCGCAAGACCACCTGGGACGTTACCAGCTGGCCGATATCAGCCGGCGCATTCGCGATGAGAGCGGGCGCACCATTTTAATGATCACCCACGACATGGATTTAATCGCCCATTATGCCGAGCGGTTGGTGGTTATGTGGAACGGCAGCATTTTGCTGGATGCCCCCTCCGGTGAGGCTTTTGCTCAGAAAGATCTCCTGGCACGTACTTTCCTGCGCCCACCGGTGACTGCTGAAATCGCGGCAAATCTGCAAGACCTTGGGGTCTCCGCCAGCGTGATCACTCCCGACGCATTCCTCAACCATTTCAGGAGGGCAAGCTGATGCAGATTCCATTCCGCTACATAGACCGCAACACGCTTGTCCACCGCATGCACCCATTGCTCAAGATCCTGTATATGGTGTTAACCCTGGCTGTGATCCTCACTCCGCTCAAGGAAGTGAAGTACGTCTTTGTACCGCTGGTTTGGCTGGTATTATCGATCATCTTATGGGCCATCGCCAGAATTGAAGTCAGCCGTTTCCAGGCTCTGATTAAGTTGCTCCTGGGAACATTTACCTTTCTCATACTCGTCCAGGGCTTCACCTACCGCTGGGGGAGCACGGTTGTCTTGCAGCTTTTTAATTTAAAGTATGGTGAAACCAATGTAGGAGCGCTTAAACTCGAGGGAATGATCTTCGGAGCAATGCTGTGCCTGCGCATCCTTACCGCTACGATCTCGCTGCCGCTGCTGGTGATGACCACCTCATCCAACGATCTGATGAACGCCTTCCGCCAGCTGCGCCTGCCTAAGGTAGCAACGTTCATGATCGTCAGCGCGCTGTCCTTCACTACACTGATTTTCGAGATGTGGGAGCATATCACCGGGGCGCAAAAGCTGCGCGCTTTCGACATTGACCGAATGAACCCGGTGGCCAAGCTGCGCCGTGCCTACGTGCCTATTGTCACTCCATTAATTCTCCTGTTGTTCCGAAAGGCAAATGACTTCCAGATTGCGCTGGAGACACGCGGCTTCGGCACTCCCGGCGACCCAACAGTCATTGAAGATCGCCTTTTCACCGTGATGGATTGGATCATGCTGGCAATTATCGTAATGGTGTTTGCCATGACCCAATATCTGCGTCTTCGCCTTAATGCAATGTAAAACCGGAAAAATTTATCCAAAAGTAAAACTATAAATAGATGCAACAAGCATTGTATTACTTATTGACTCGCCCCCTTACCGATACTATAATGATAGAATATATCTTGTTTCTGGGGGTAAAATGGCGAAATTTCTTCGCTCGTTAGTGATAATTATTTTATTAGCATCGACATTCTCATCTTCATTACTTACGGGCACCGCTATTGCCCAACAAGATGGAACAACAACGCTTTTCCAGGTTTCGGTCGATCCTACTGCCCACCAACAATATGGGCTGTATTATCCTGTAACTTATTCCTTCCAGATACCAACAGGATCTGCCAACCTAACCGCACAGTACCGCACCAGTGATGCCAGTCCATGGATAACTCTCTTAGAACTGCATGAAGGGGATATTTTTAATGGAGTAAATGCTGTCAGGTTCGATTACGCCAACAACACAGCTTTCCTTAGCGTAGCCTTTGATCTTAATTCTGATACGATCCTACTGCGTGTCCTGGATGGACAAGATGAAATTCCCCTAATTTATTTGGGGATACCCCGCTACTACGACAACCGCAGGTCTGCAGTGACAGTCTCACTTGATGATTGGGAAGGCGCTAACAATAGTTTTTTTAATGACGCTGCCACAATTTTAACCCAAAACCAGATCCACTTTTCAGTAGCAATTATCACAAGCCAGAATCCGGATTGGAACCTTATTCAAAGCTGGATTAATACAGGCTATATGGAGGCTGCGTCTCACAGCCGAAACCATGCCTGCAGTGAAAGCGCTTACCTGGGGCTGGGATATGCCTACCAGGTTTCTGGCAGCAAGCAGGATATCCTGGCTAACCTTCAGCTTCCGTATCCTTACGTGCCAGCCTATATTGAGCCATGTGGATATACCGATCCTGCCCTTCGCCAGGCTGTAGTGGCAGCCGGATACCTCGCGACACGTGGTTTCCCGACGCCTCCTATTCAAAACGATTTTTCTGCCTGGGGAGAAGATGGCTCATATCAACGGGCATTATTCACCCTCGATACTTACCCCTGGCCCTGGTCAACGCAGAGCGCTGCTCTGCTGGCCCAGGCAAATGCGAGCTTCGACGCGGCCTATTCGGCAGGCGAAATCTATCACCTGGTAGATCATCCATGGCAGGCACGTTGGTTCCCAGGGTCTACCCTGGACAGTCACACTCAGTACATTGGCAACCGACCTGATGTCTGGTACGCTGCCTTTGGCGAGCTGTACCTGTACCACTTTGTGTATGAGCGCGGACTGGTGACTGTCTCGCCCCACGATGGCACTACCAGCACTCCACCAGCGCCCACAGCCACCAACACTGGGCTGCCGCCCGCTGCAACCAATACCCCACTGCCGCCTACAGCAACCAATACTCTGCTGCCGCCCACCCCGACCAGCACTGACCTGCCGCCTACCGCGACCAGCACTCCGCTGCCGCCTACCGCAACCCCCTCACTGAACCCCACG
>JAFGBV010000251.1 GCA_016932955.1 Anaerolineales bacterium
ATGTGTTCAGGAGCGCCAGAGGCGTGTGAAGCCAGCCTGGCTCATGAAATTATCTATGGAGCGCTAGATTATGCGCGCCGGTATGGTTTTGAACCTCACTGCGATTTTACCAAAGCATCCCTGGTGCTTGACCCGCCTGACACCCATGCCAGAATCCATCACGTTGAGTTCGGGCGCGAAGGTAAACCTTTTTTCGTGAACGGGCCTCATGATAATCCGCGAGCGATAGTGAATCAGTTGATGCGCACGGCAGGGGAGGGGAACTTTGACTATGTTATCGGGTTTGGCCCCCCTGACCATTCATAAAACAGCCTGGTTCTGCTGAGAAAGGAATTTCCAATGCCCCCGAAAACGAAAAGCATATCGGTGCCTGAGACCATGCAGCCCCGATATGATGAAATCACGGCCCTGACAGATACACTGTGCCGTGAAAAGCTAAATGAAGAGTACGCCCAATTATGCCGCCAGATGACTGCCACGCTGGCGCGCAAGCGCCCATCGCCCTTGGCGGGTGGGCACGCCAAAAGCTGGGCCTGCGCGATTGCCTATACCATTGGATCAGTCAACTTTCTTTTCGACAAAAGTCAAACGCCGCATCTGCATGCAGATGAACTGTGCGCCTGGTTTGGGATATCCAAAAGCACTGGCGGAAATAAGTCCAGCCAGATCAAACAGATGCTCAAGATTGGCTTGATGGATATGGAGTGGACCTTGCCCAGCCGCATGGAAAGTAACCCAATGGCCTGGATGGTAATGGTGAATGGCCTGATTTTGGATGCCAGGCAACTGCCGCGCCCGCTGCAAGAAGAGGCGTATCGCAAAGGGTTGATCCCTTATATTCCTGGAGAGAAGGATTTCAATGGTTAGGCCCGGCAGTAAAGACCGCAAAGCCCGCAGCTTGACCTGCCGGCCGTTTTGGCCCAGACCTTTGATATGCTTTTCGATGGTCTTTCTATCCCCCAAGTGAACCGTCCGTGAAGAACCAAACCTTGATCCTGTGAAGCGAGGAAACGATGCAAAATCGAAATGTTCCCCTGAAATGGCATGAGATTGGGCTTTTCACCCTCCTTTCTTATGGCTTGAGTTGGCTGTGGTGGGGAGCGCTGTTCCTTTCGGGCGCGTCAGCTTTCTCCAACCTTTCACAGGCAAACGCGGATGAAATCCAAGCTGCTCAAATCATGCTCGCCATCGGCGACTTTGGGCCGCTGATTGCCGCACTGATCATGCGTCTGCTCGTCAGCAAAGAAGGACTTAAGGGTTCGGTGGGCTGGTGGCGCTCATGGAAGTTCTATCTGTTCGCTTTTCTGTCGCCCATCCTGTTTTTTAGCCTGTTGGCGCTTTTCAACCACTTGACCGGACTGGGCCGCTTTGAATGGACGCGCTCGGACATGCCCCTGAGCGCTTACATCGGCATCGAATTGCTCATTGGGGCGCTGATCATTTCTGTCTTTGTCTTTGGTGAAGAATATGGCTGGCGCGGCTATCTCTTACCGCGTTCGCTGGCGCTGGGCGAGATCAGAGGCACGATCCTGGTTGGGCTGATTTGGGCTGGCTGGCATTTGCCTTTGCTGCTCATTGGGCTAAACTATCCCGGCCAAAGCCCCTTGCTAGCCATTCCCTTGTTCACGCTGGCGGTTATTTGCCTGTCTTTTCCCTTTACCTGGTTCTATAAAGCCACGGCCGGCAGCGTGGTACTCGCCAGCTTGTTCCACGGCGCCATTAACGCCTATGGCGATGGCTTGACTGCGCTCGAAGTTGTTCCAAACGGCAACCCGCTGGTAACCGGGTCGGCCGGGCCGGTGCTCGCCCTGGCCTTGCTTGGCCTGATCCTGCTGGTGTACCGGTTACGAAAGCCAAAGACTGTATAAGCTGTCCTTCCATTCCCAAAAGAGGAGACCCGATCATGAACCACAAACCTTACCTTTCCTTCTTGTTGATCGTTAGCCTGCTGCTGGCCGCATGCAACTCGGCCGCTGCCCCCCAAACGTCGCCGCCAGTCCCACAGACTGAAGAAGCGCCTGCGGCGCCGACAGAAACGGCACTGCCTGCCCCCACCGCCACGCCGCCGCCCAGCCCAACGCCCGATCCGGTGATCTTCGTAGATGAGTTCGATGGCGCATTGGATGAACGCTGGAGCTGGCAGAATGAAGACCCGGCGCGCTGGGCCTTCGCCCCCGAGGGCTGGCTGGCGCTGACGGCTGCCAACCCTGGGTTCTTCTCAGAAGAAGGCAGCCAACAGGTTAACCTGTTGCACCAACCGGCGCCGCAGGGCGACTTCGTGATTACCACGCGACTATCCACCACGCCGGATGAGAATTTCCAACAGGCCGGCATCTTCATCATCGCCGATGACTTCAACTATGTCGCCATCTTAAACGCCTTCTGTCAGATGTGTCTGCCAGACAGCGGTGGGCATGGCTTCTTCATGGAGGCGTTCAAGGCCGGCGAATACGCCGCGGCTGGGATGTCTCAGGGGACGCCGCAGGTGGAGGATGTGTTCTTGCGCCTGGTGTATCACGCCGAAGGAAGCCGCGTCGAGGGCTTTTACGCGTTGGCACCGGACGAATGGGAAGCGCTGGGGACAATTGAAGGACTGCCAGAGCCGCAGATGGTCGCTTTGGGCGCAGGCAATTCGCCCAGCCCAGAAGGCGTCAGCGAAGATCTACTCGCTTTCTACGATTACTTCGAAGTCAGCCAGATTGAAACGCCGGTGCGGCGCACGTCCGAAATTCCTCAAGCGCCCACGCCGGCCGAACCGGCCCTTGCTACCCTGCCGCCAGAGCCGCAGCGCGTTGAATTTCAAGCCGAAGACGGCACGCTGCTGGTCGGCTATTACTACCCGGCGGCAATCAACCCGGCCCCGGTAGTGGTTCTGATGCACTGGGCCGGTGGCGACCAAACCGATTGGCTCTATGTGGGCATGGTTTCCTGGCTGCAAAACCGCGGCGCAGAAATCCCCGCCCCACCGGCGCCCGGATATTTCGACACCCCCTATCCCTTCTCGCCACTGCCGGAAGATCTCTCGTTTGGCGTGTTTACGTTTGATTTCCGCGGCTATGGCGAAAGTGGGCTGCACAACGGCCCACAGAGCGACCTGGTGATGGACGCCCGCGCCGCTTATTTCACTGCCGCTGCCCTGCCGGGTGTGGATCCGGCCCGTCTGGTGGGTATTGGCGCCAGCATTGGCGCTGACGGTGTGGTAGATGGCTGTAACGAGGCTTGCATCGGCGCGCTTTCCCTGGGGCCAGGCAACTGGCTGGAGATGTCTTACTCTGAAGCGGTCACGGCGCTGGATGACCTAAGCAAGCCGGTTTGGTGCGTAGCCGCCGAAGACGACGAGTCTGGCGCTCAAACCTGCCGCTCTGTCGCTGGAGACCACTATTACACCCAGGTGTACCCCAGCGGCGGGCACGCCATGAGTTTGTTCCGCGTCGAAAACAACCTCCAGCCGTCTATCGAAGCGGTAATCCTGGATTTTTTGTGGTTGGTGTTTGGCCTGCCGCTGGATTGACTTGACACAGAGAGCACACGGCGAAAGCAAAGGATGTTCGCTGTGCAAGTTTAAAACTTGCTCTCCTGCAAGCAAAACAGTAAATATTGTACAGCTAAAAAGCCAAACATAGCAAGCTGGAAATTCGGCGAAAAGCCGTTCGCGTTATAATGTGTGCATGGACCTCTTCACCCACGCCAGCCAAGAACGCATGAAATCCGAAGCCCCTCTGGCGGCGCGCATGCGCCCGCACAGCCTGGACGAGTTCGTCGGCCAGGAGGATATCCTCGGGCCGGGCAAGCTCTTGCGCCGCGCCATCGAAGCCGACCGGCTGTTCTCCTCCATCATTCTGTGGGGGCCGCCAGGGACGGGCAAAACCACCCTGGCGATGGTCATCGCCAACACCACCAAGAGCCACTTCGAGACACTCTCGGCGGTGCTGGCGGGCAAGGCCGACCTACGCGTCGTCATCGATGCCGCGCTGGAGCGGCGCAAACTGTACCAAACGAAAACAGTCCTTTTTGTGGATGAGGTGCACCGCTGGAACAAGGCACAGCAGGATGCGCTGCTGCCGCACGTGGAGAATGGCACCTTCACGCTGATCGGGGCGACGACAGAGAATCCCTACTTCGAGGTGATCGGCGCGCTGGTTTCGCGCTCGCGCGTGTTCCAACTGCGCCCGCTGCAAGACCAGGATGTGCGCCTGCTGCTGGAACGGGCGATGACTGACCCCGAACGCGGTTACGGGCAGCGCAAGCTGAAGGTGGATGAGGAGGCGCTGGCGCACCTGATCCACGTGGCCGGCGGGGACGCGCGCAATGCGCTCAACGCCCTGGAGCTGGCGGTCGAATCGACTCCGCCGGATGAGCAGGGAGTGACCCACATCACGTTGCAGGTGGCGCAGGAGTCGATCCAGCGCCGGGCGGTGTTGTATGATAAGGATGGGGATGCACATTACGACACGATCTCGGCTTTCATCAAGTCGGTGCGCGGCTCGGACCCGGATGCGGCGCTGTACTGGCTGGCGAAGATGCTTTATGCTGGCGAGGATCCGCGTTTCATCTTGCGGCGCCTGATCATCCTGTCCGGCGAGGATATCGGCCTGGGCGATCCGCTGGGATTGGTGGTGGCAAGCGCCGCGGCGCAGGCTTTCGATTACATTGGGCTGCCCGAAGGGATATTTCCCATCGTGGAGGCAACGCTGTACCTGGCGACGGCGCCGAAATCGAACAGCGGCCTGGCTTATTTCACCGCTTTCCAGTTGATCGAGCAGGAAGGGCAGGTGGATGTACCCCGTCACCTGCAGGATGGCAACCGCGACGCGGCCGCCCTAGGGCATGGGAAGGATTACCAATACCCGCATGAGGGGCCGGATCATTTCTTGCCCCAGCAATACCTGCCCCGCCCGCTGCTGGGGACCTATTTCTACAAACCCTCCCAGCAGGGCTACGAGGCGCAGGTGGTGGATCGACTACAGCGCTGGCGCGAGGCGCAGCGCAAGGCACTGGGGATCACCCAAACCCAAGAATTGCCCGAACTGCCCCAGGCAGAGGTCGAGGCGATCAAGCATAAACACAAGGCTGGTTAAGGTAGGCCAGACTCCTTATTCGAGGTGAGCAATGCCGTTGATCTTATTCATCCGTCACGGGGAGAATGATTACATGAAAGAATGGCGGCTTCCGGGGCGCATTCCTGGTGTGCATTTGAATGAAAAAGGCCGCCAGCAGGCGCAGGCGCTGGCTGAGAAGCTGGCCCAGGCGCCCTTGAAAGCCATTTACAGCAGCCCGCTGGAACGGACAATGGAGACCGCTGAGCCGCTGGCACGCGCCCTTGGACAGGCAGTGATCCCTCGCCAGGGGTTGATTGAGACGGATTGCGGCGAGTGGCAGGGAGAGACGGTGAAGAAGCTGCGCCGCCTCAAAGCCTGGAAGACAGTGCAGAATGCGCCCTCGTTGTTCTGCTTTCCGGGAGGAGAATCAATTGCGGAAAGCCAGCGGCGGATTTGCGGGGAGGTGGAAGCGCTGTGCTCTCTGCATGAGCCGAAGGATGTGATCGCTTGTTTTGGCCATGCCGACCCGATCAAGCTGGCAGTGGCCTTTTACCTGGGGATGCCGCTGGATTTGTTCCAGCGCCTGGTGATTGAACCGGCGCAGATTGCGGCGCTGCAGATCGGCGAGGGGGGGGCGTGCCTGCTGGCGCTGAATGCCGACCCTGCCTTTCCTGGTGTGCATCCCCCTAAAAAAGGAGACTAGTTCTGGTATACTACGCACATGACCTCGATTGATCTTGACCTTCATCCTGTGACCCATATCACTGCCGATGCCATTGGGCAGCCGGGCAAGCGTGTGTTTTACCTGCAGGGAACGCAGGGCGAGCAGACTGTGACCCTGATCATCGAAAAGTTGCAGCTCCAGACGCTGGCAGTAGGCGTTGAGCAGTTCCTGGCAGAAATCCAGGAGAAATTCCCTGCACTGGAAGAAGCCTCGGCTGAGTTCGTGGCGAATAAGATGCAGATCCACCCGCCTGTTGACCCGCTGTTCCGCACCGGCGAGATTGGGCTGGGTTACGATGCTGAAAATGACCTGGTGGTGTTGGTAGCCCGCGAGCTGATTGGGGAGGGGAATGCAGAGGAGGATGCAGGCGTGGTGCGCTACTGGTGTACCCGCGCCCAGTTGCGCGCCCTGGCGCGCTGGGGGATGGAGGTGGTCACGCGCGGTCGCCCGTTGTGCCCGCAATGCGGCGAACCGATCGACCCGGAGGGCCATTTGTGCCCCAAGAAGAACGGGCATAAGCATTAGATGGTGCGTAAGGAAGAAATGGATGCGCTCTATGCCGTCTTATGGGAGGGGACGGTGGAACTCAAAGGGCGCTTCGTGTGGGGGTCTAATTACACATTCCTGGTGGAGGTAGCCCAGGAGGATCAGGTTTTGCCGGCTGTGTATAAACCTACCCGTGGCGAGCGACCGCTGTGGGATTTCCCGGCGGCGAGCCTGGCGCGGCGCGAGGCGGCTGCATACCTGGTGAGCCAGGCGCTGGGTTGGGAATTGGTGCCGCCCACGGTGTTCCGCATGGAGGCGCCGCTGGGGCCTGGCTCGCTGCAGTTATTCATTGATCATGACCCCGAATATCATTACTTTAATTTCAACGAGGAAGACCGCCAACGCCTGCGCCCGGCGGCCTTGTTCGATTTGTTGATTAATAATGCTGACCGCAAGGCCAGCCACGTCCTGGTGGATCAGGACCACCACCTGTGGCTGATCGATCATGGGATTTGCTTTCACGCTGAGAATAAGCTGCGCACGGTGATCTGGGATTTTGTGGGGGAGAAATTCTCCGAAGCCCTCGCGGCTGACCTGGGCGTGTTCTTGCACAGACTGCAACCTCCTTCAGATCTGGTGGATAGCCTGGCTGACCTCCTGGAGGGGGAGGAGATCGATGCGCTCATTGCCAGGGCCACCCGCTTGCTGGCGCGCAATCGATTCCCCAACCCACGCCCCGAAACCCGCCCGTATCCCTGGCCTCCGGTGTGATCGGGGTGGGAGAACCCTCATCTACATTATTGGCTGGGGCATTCAGGAGCAGGAAGATGGCAGAATACAAACTCGCTTTTCTTGGCTTTGGCAATGTGGGGCAAGCGCTAGCAGAACTGCTCTTGCGCAAACAGGCTGATCTGCAAAGGGAAGGGATTACTTTTATCACCACCGGCATTGCCACAGGACGGCATGGCGCGGCGATCGATCCGCTGGGAATCGATCTGAAGCAGGCAGTTGCATTGATGAAATCCGGCGGTAAACTGGATGCGCTCTCAGCGCAGCCTGCGCCGGCAGATGCCTTTGCCTTTCTGCGCCTGTGCGGGGCGGATGTGCTCTTCGAGAATACGCCGGTGAATTACGAAACCGGGCAGCCAGCCATTGATCACCTGCGCACAGCCCTGGCGCTGGGGATGCATGCGCTTACCGCTAATAAGGGGCCGGTGGTGCACGCCCACCGCCTGTTGACTGAACTGGCGGCTTCGAAAGGGCGGTGTTTCTTCCACGAGTCGACGGTGATGGATGGTGCGCCAATCTTCTCGCTGTTCCGAGAAGCCCTGCCTGCGGCGAGGTTACACCAGCTGCGCGGGGTGTTGAATTCGACCAGCAACCTGATCTTGACCCGCATGGAAGATGGAGAGAGTTTCGAGCAGGCGGTCGCGTATGCGCAGTCGATCGGGATTGCTGAGACGGACCCCAGCGGCGATATTGATGGCTGGGACGCGGCGGTGAAGGTGGCGGCGCTGGCGACTGTGTTGATGGAGGCGCCGATCAGGCCGCAGCAGGTGGAGCGCAAGGGTATCCGCCAGATCACCTTGGAGGAGATCGCCCGTGCCCAGGCGCAGGGAAAACGCTGGAAGCTGGTCTGCGCTGCCTGGCGGGAGGGGGAGCAGGTGCAGGCGCGCGTGGGTCCGGAGATGGTGGGGGCGGATTCACCGCTATACCAGGTGGATGGCACTACCAGCATCATTGAATTCGAGACGGATGTTTTAGGCAAGCTTTCGCTGGTGGAGACAGACCCAGGCCCACACACGACAGCCTATGGCTTGCTGGCTGATTTTATCAACGCGGTGAAGAGAGGAGACGGGCGGTGAGTCCGGGGCGTTTTCTAGGAGGGATTGGGGCTTTGATCCGGGAGCAGGGTGGAAAGCGCTACCTGCTGCTGCGCCGTTCTGAGGCGAAGGATTTTGGCGCAGGCGTGTGGGAGTGCGTCACGGGGCGGGTGGAACAGGGAGAGGGGTTTGAGCAGGCAATGCACCGCGAGGTGGTGGAGGAATTAGGTGTGCAGGTGCGGGTGGAGTTTATTATCGGCACCACACATTTTTACCGCGGCGAAACTGTGGCAGAGAACGAATTGATTGGGGTGGTTTATTGCGGCACGCTGGATGATCCTGCTGCCATTCGTATCAGCCCGGAGCATTCTGAATACCGCTGGGTTGACGCACAAGAGGCAGAAACGTTGCTTGCCAGCCCGGATGCCAGTACCCAATGGCTGCTTGGGCTGATCCGGCGGGCGGAGAGAATGCAGCAATTACAACCGGAATCACTGCGCGAGTACGGGCGAGAGGCTGGCTTCGAGCTGGGGTAGCGTTTCTAGGTTTCATCCAGCAACTGCAAGAAGGCATCTACCACGCGCGGGTCAAAGCGCGCCCCGGCTTGCTCCTGGATGTAGCGGCGCACTTCGTCTTCTAGCCAGGCTTTGCGATAAGGCCTGTCGTTGCACAGGGCATCCCAGGAATCGATCACGGCAAAGATACGGGCAGAGAGCGGAATTTGCTCGCCTTTCAACTGGCGGGGGTAGCCCAGACCATCCCACTGTTCGTGGTGGCAGTAGGGAATATCAATGGATTGGCGCAGAAACTCGATAGGGGAGAGCATTTCGTATGCATAGGTCGGATGCTGGCGCATCACCTCCCACTCTTCCTCTGTGAGCGGCGCGGGCTTGTGCAGGATTGCATCTGGGACGCCCATTTTGCCGATATCGTGCAGCAAGGCTCCCCAGCGGAGGTGGATCAGCTCTCCTTCGCTGATATCCATTGCCTTGGCCAGGCGCAGGGTGATCTCCGCGACGCGCAGGGAATGGCCTTCGGTATCATGGTCGCGCAGATCCAGTGCCCGCGACCAGCCTTCGATGGTGGCGTCATAAGCCATCGCCAGTTCCAGGTTCGAGCGCTGCAGATCATTGAACATACTGATGTTATCTATGGCAATGGCGGTCTGCCCGGCGAGGGTTTCCATGAAGTCCAGACGCTCCGGCTCCATTGCCAGATTTGCGCGGTGGAAGACTTCTAGAACGCCTTTCACCTGCCCTTTGGCAATCAGTGGTGTGACATAGTAAGCTGAGAAGCCTTCCTGGGTGAAGAAAGGGTCTTGCTTGATGTTGCCGTTGGTTTCGCGCACAGAGGGTACGCGCACCAGACGGCGCTCGCGTATGGCTTTGCCTGCCCAGCCCTCATCCACGCGCAATGGAGGGCGGGCCTGCATTGCGCGGAAGCCTCTCCCGGCAACGGTGTCTAGCTGCATGCTGTGAGGGTTGAGCAGCAGCACTGCCGCCGCGTCGACCTCTAGTTGGGCAATCACCTGGTCGATGATCACATTCAGTATGAGGCTGCGGTCGTGGCTGGCGCTGATGGCGGTATCGATGGTATGCAAGGAGCGCAATTGCTCGATCTGGCGGCGGATTTGGATTTCCGCTACTTTACGTTCGTGAACATCTAAAATCGCGGTGAGGATATGCGGCTCATCGCCATTGGGCAGCAAGGTGTCAAATGCTTCAACCCAGCGCCAACTGCCATCTTTGTGATGGAAACGGAACTGGTATGCGGGCTGCTTCCACTCACCGCTGGCGCGCATTTGCTGGACTTCCATGACTCCTGGTAGGTCTTCTGGATGCACCAGAGACATCAAGCCCTGCATATCCAGGGCGCTCATTTCATCAGTAGAATAACCAGTGATTTTACAGATCGCTGGATTGGCGAACTGGACTTTATCTCCCCGGATGAGGATCATGCCTTGCAGGGCATGGTCAATCACCAGGCGATATTTGCTCTCAGATTGGCGCAGGGAATTTTCCATCTGCTTGCGCTCGCTGATATCGCGGGCATTGATAATGAATCCAGCGATCACAGGGTCATTAATGCGGCTGTGCCCAAGGGCCTCAAATACATGCCAGTTGCCATCCGCGTGCCGGGCACGCAGTTCTAGGGGGATGATTCCATCCGAAGCATTCTGGGCGCGGTAATATGCTCGCCGGGCCCGGGATTGATCTTCTGGGTGTAGGTAATCAAATACATTCTTCCCTTGCCATTCTTCTGGGCTATAGCCCAATACGCGCCCTAAAGCAGGGCTGGCATAACGCACTGTACTATCAGGGTTGAGCACCAGGGTGATATCAGATGTGTCTTCGATCAGGGAGCGGAAATATTCCTCGCTCTGGTGTAAGGATTGGTAAAGCTGCTGGATTTGCTCAGTCATGTGATTGAAGGCATTGGCTAACCCGCCGACCTCGTCCTGCGTGAGCACCGCGGCGCGGGCATCCAGATCTCCGGCGGTGGCTTTGTCGGCGGCATCTCGAATGGCGAGCACAGGACGGGCGATCTGCAAGGCCATCAGATAGGCAATGATGCCGATCAAGCCAGACACGACCACACCTGCCAGAAAGATCGTCAGGCCCAGGCGGCGGGCAGGGGTGAGGGCCTCTTGTTGTTGAATTTCCACCAGCAATGCCAGCTTCAACTCGTCTAGCCAGCTATAAACACCCACCACGGGAATGCCAGCATAGTTTTCATACAGACCTTGCCCGCTTTGCCCTTGCACGGCTGCATCGATACCAACGGTGTGAACGCCGCGCGGGAATTGATCTCTGCCAAAAGCCTGTGACGAGACGAAAACGTTCAAGCTATCAACCAGATAGGCCTCCCCGCTCTCGCCCATACCAGCGCGTTGTAACATCACCTCATCGAGGTAGTCGAGGTTTAGGTGTACTGCCAAGATGCCCTGGCGGATGTGATTGGCATCGTAGATCGGGGTGGCAATGGTCAATGTCGGTTTCAAGGTCACTGGGGATGGGTAAACGGGTTGCACGAAAGTTCTCAGGCGGCCCTGGGTGTAATAGCGATCCTCGATGCGGAAGTCGCCCTCGTGTGTTTTATCGGTTGAAATGAGGATCTCTCCGCTCTCATCTGCCAGGATGAAGGCCTCGCGCCAGTCTGGCTTGAGGGCCACAGAATCTTCCAGTAAGTTGGAGAGTAAAGTGTAAGCTTCCAGGTATTCCAGATCCTGGGGCTCGTAGCGCAGCAGGATCTCTGTTGCGATTTGCACATCTTGTAGCCCAGAAATCAGGATCACGTTCTGGCGCTGATCGTCAACCCAGCGCTGAATCTCGGCTTGTTTGAGGCTGCTTGCCAGGTTGAGGCGCTCATAAACCGATTCTGCCAGGGCATTCCTGGCGCGGTCGTAGGCAACATAGCCGATGAGGCTGATCGTGACCAGGGTGAGCAGGGTGAAGGAGATAACCAGTCTGGAAACCAGGCTTTTTGACCACAATTTCATAACGGCCTCCTGAATGCCGATTGCTCAAGGCTCAAACCGTTTGTAGAAGTGCTGTTGCCCATCGTAGAACTGTAAAATGATCACGTCTTTGACGGGATCGCCTGAGGAGATAAAATCGATCGGGCCGCTGACGCCCTGGTACAAATCGAGTGCAACGAGGCCCTCGCGGATGGCAGTGGGCTCAAAACTCTGCTGTTGTTGGATCGCCTGCAGGATGAGATTGACGGCATCAAAGGTGAGGGCGGCAGTGTCATTGGGCATCTGGTTGTAATGGCTTTGGAATGCGGCGACAAAATCCTGGGTGGGGGTGTCTTGCATTTCAATCGACCAGTGCGCCGCCATGAACGAGCCATCGAATTCGGGGTATGCGGGCAGAACCCGCTGATCCCAGCCATCCCCGCCCAGCAGCGGGATGGTGATCCCGGCCTGGCGGGCTTGAATGCCCTGCTCGAGAACATCATTGGAATAGTTGGGTAAGAAAAGGATGTCGGCTTCAGTTTGCTGGAGATCCACGAAGAAAGGGGAAAAATCTTTCAATCCGCTAGTATAGGATTCAAAAAAGACAACCTGACCGCCGATCGTTTCAAAGGCTTTTTGGAAGACACTTGCAACGTTGCTGCTGTAAGCATCGGCAATATCATAGAGCACGGCGGCACGGCGGGCACCCAGCGCCTGGTGGGCAAAGAGTGCCAGGTCAACACCTTGCTGGTTATCCAGGAAGCTCATGCGGAATACAAATTCCCTGTCGGCAGTGACCAGTGGATTGGTGGCAATCGGGCAGATCATCGGCACCTGGGCGGCTTCTGCAACCTCCCCCGCAGGGATTGCTTCGCTGCTGTATTGCGGCCCGATGATGGCAACAACCTGCTCCTGGTTGATCAACCTGCGCGTCGCTGCGACGGCTTCTTCGGGGATATCATAGATCTCTTCTACGATCAACGTCACGGGAACTCTCTGCCCATCGATCAGCAGGCCTCCCATTACTTGAATTGGCTCCATTGCCAGCGTAGCGGCTTGAACGCTGGGCAGCCCAGAAAGTTCACTCTGGTCTCCTTTTAAATAAGCGATCAAGCCTACCCGGATTTCAGTTTGTGTAGATGGATTCGACCAGCAAGACGCCAGGCTTATGGCGAACAGAATCAGGCTGCAATGGAGGATGATGCGCTTTGATTTCATCTTTTACGTCCGCAAGGCTGGGTAATACATTAATTATCTTACGCTAATCATACCCCTACGTCAAGCGAAAATTGTGATGTAGAATCTTGATTGCCAGATCTTGGCGCTCAAGAATGAAAATCGTTATTGGGAGAGAAAACATGCTGGATTCTGATCAGTCCCCTTATGCCATCTTCTTTGCTGCTGATGCCAACCCCCAGGCAGTAGTGATCGCCGGAAAGGCGCGCTTTACACTGCTAACTGATCGCCTGCTACGTATGGAGTACAGTAACAGCGCGAAGTTCGAAGACCGTCCCAGCCAGGCTTTCTGGTTCCGCCGCCAGCCTGCGCCGCGTTATACGCTGCGCTGTGATGGCAAAGAGGTGCAGGGTGAAGAGGGCGCGGGAGATGGCGTTACGATCATCGGCGGTCAGGTGAAGGTGATCGAGCTTGAGACGGAATATATCTTGCTGCGCTACCGGATCACCGGTGGGCATTTTACGACCAACACACTTTCCGTATTGGTCAAGGCAACCGGGGCCACCTGGCGCTATGGCGATCTTAACTGGAAGGGCGGGAATCTCTATGGAACGACGCGCACACTGGACGGTGCGCAGGGTTTCTTACAACCCGAGCCAGGGTTGATGGGCCGGGCGGGTTGGGCGGTGGTGGATGACTCCCATTCGCTGGTGTTCAACCCATCGGGCTGGATAGAGCCGCGCCAGCACCCCGAAAACGATGACCTGTATCTGTTCGGTTATGGGCATGATTATCCGGGCTGTCTGGCTGATTTCTACCGCGTTTCGGGCCCGGTGCCGCTGGTGC
>JAFGBV010000252.1 GCA_016932955.1 Anaerolineales bacterium
CCAGGGGCGATGGCGTTGACACGGATGTGTGGGCTGTATTCCTGCGCCATATGGATGGCCAACCACTGGGTGAAATTGCTCACTCCGGCTTTCGCAGCAGAATAGGCTGCAATGCGGGTCAACGGACGGAAGGAGTTCATGGATGAAATGTTGATAATCACCCCACTATTCTGAGCCGCCATGAGCTTGCCAAATACCTGGCAGGGCAAAATTGTCCCCATGAGATTGAGGTCAAACACCCAACGGAGCGCATCGGCTGGCAGGTCGAAGAAAGATTGTGCAGGATTGGTGGTAGCCTGGGGTTTGTTACCGCCCGCGCCATTAACCAGGATATCCACCTGTCCAAAAGCCCTTACCACCTTATCGGCGGCGGCTTCCAGGCTGGCTTTATCCAGTACATTGCATTCCACTCCGATCGCTCCGTTGCCAAGGCAAGCTGCCAGGGCAGCGGCAGGTTCCAGGCGTAAATCCAGAACGGCCACTTGCGCACCTGCGGCAGCCAGCTCATGGCACATGGCTGCACAAAGTACACCCGCTCCACCGGTTACAACAGCCACTTTGCCTTGTACATTGAAAGAAACGCTCATCTTCTATCGCCTTTTAAAATCATCTATCGCTTATTCGCCTGATTTGTAACTTCTCAGGGGAAACAAGCCCCTACTTAATTGAGATGTTACCCTGATTTTAATAAATCAAGGTGCTTGCTAAAGTGCTTCTGCAAATTGGCGTCGTATTCACTGGCATGTCTCTCTAATTCAGCTTTGATTTGTGTACCGAACCGGGCCAGCGCCGAGCCAAAGGTAACATGCAAAATCTCGCGGGCGTGGAAATCATCCAGCAGGGCGGGCAGGGGCAGGCCAGCCGCTACCCGAGCCGGGTCTGCCGAAACGTGATAAGTAGCCCTGTCTACTCCGTAACATTCCATGCCCAGGGACCAGATTTGCTCGAACAGGCCCGGTGAAGTTGAGGCCAGGGTGCGCAAGGCCTCCAGGTAGCTCGTTCCGGCAGTCTTTACATGCACGCGCCGCCCCCAATGTTTGACGATCAGCGGATAGACGCTAAACTTATCAGAGCCGGAATGCAGGCTAAGCTTATAAGTACCAAACAGTGCCGTCACTGCCGAGTGTCTTGCCAACTCTGCGTCCAGGGCATCCAGATCGCCAATATAATCCACTCCCTTCTCGAAACGCCCGGTAAAGCGCGGCGCCAGACTGGTGAACTTGACCCCGGCCCTGGTCAACTCGTTGACGATGAAGTAATGTTCGAGGGGTGTGGTGGGAGATTCGGTCTCGTCTACTGAAACTTCAAAATCAAAGCTGTCTTTCAGCTCGCACAGGCGGCGGTACATGGCGAGCGTGTGCTGAATGGCCTTTCCATACTTCACCAGCGCTCGCAGCAGGCTCTCGGAGTTGAAACTCCCAAAGCCTGTTTCGCGGCTGCTATGAAGATACAAGGCTGAGAGTTCATCCCAGTCTTGCCCTTGGGCTTTTTCTTGTAAGCCGGAGAGCGGATCGGTATCTGCGGCGTTGTCCACCTGAGCGCCTGGATCCACCGTGAAAAAGGTGTAACCGGCGGCAACGAAGTCTGGCAGGTCATCGACTGTTTTCAGGTGATCGGCGTCTGCTCCCCAGGGCGACTCCCACTTCGCTGCATCGATGGCGCGTTTCGCATCGTCCATCACCTGTTGAGGTGTGCGCTTCGTACGGGCATTCTCGCGCACCGATTGCTGGGCAAAGATGGGGAATATATCTAATGCTGAATCGCGCAAAGCGGCGATATGGCCAGGGGTTGCCAACCCAAGTCGGTCGCCAAAACCAAACGATGGACAAAGACCAAGTGGAGAGAGCATGTTTGTATCCTTCTATGTGTCTGGTAAGCGCCGTGACTGCTCTACGGGTTTATAGTTTATACGCCCGTTTCGCCAGGCCAACTGCCAGTTCTGCCATCATGTCATGGGTGTCTTCCAGATCGACGATGTGGCGCACGACCAACCCGGCAACCCAGTTGGCTGAGGCGCGCCGCCAGAGGTCGTGCCGGGCGGGTATGGAGCAGAAGGCACGCGTGTCGTCGTTGAACCCGGCGGTGTTGTAGATGCCGGCGGTCTCCATTACCTGGTCGAAGTAGCGCTCCATGCCGTTCAGGCTGTCATGGAACCACCAGGGCGGGCCGAGCTTCAGGGCGGGATAATGGCCGGCCAGGGTGGCCAGTTCGCGCGCATACGTGCTTTCGTCTAACGTGAACAGGATCAGCCCCAGGCGGCTGTCGTTGCCATATTTGTTGAGGAGCGGCAGCAGGTTGCGGGTGTATTCGGTCTGGATAGGGATATCCGCGCCTTTGTCCAGGCCGAAGCGCTCAAAGATGGCCCAGTTATGATTGCGCAGTGAGCCGGGGTGGAGCTGCATCACCAATCCGTCTTCAATGCTCATGCGTGCCATCTCCATCAGCATATGGGCAGTGAAGCGTGCGGCATCATTGGGGGTGGCTTCGCTTTTAATGGCGCGCTGGAATATCGCATTTGCCTCTGCCGGGCTCAGTTCGCCGGTGGCGGGGGTCAAAGCAGCATGATCGGTGGCTTTGGCGCCCAGAGACTTAAAAAGTTCCCGACGGGCTTCTAAGGCACGGATGTAGCTGGCAAAGTCTTGGATGTCGACCCCGCTTACCTGGCTCAACCTTTCAACGTTGGTCCGCCAGCCGGATGCATCCAGGTTGACCACAGCATCGGGGCGGAAAGTGGGCAGGACGCGGCCTTTCCAACCACTCTCGTGAATAGCTTTGTGATGCTCCAGGACATCGGTCGCTGCATCGGTGGTGCACAGGACCTCGATGTTGAAGGTCTCGAACAGGGCGCGCGGCGCGAATTCAGGGGAGGCCAATTTTTCAGCGAGCTGGTCATACAACCGGTCGGCATTCTCAGGGCCTGGCTTTTCCCAGATGCCAAATACCTGGCTTAGCTCGTGCGCCAGCCAGATGCTAGAAGGTGTGCCGCGAAACAGGTGAAAATGCTTGCAAAAGAGGCTCCAGATCTCCCGATGGTTGGGCTTATCTGTATTGGTCCCGGCAGGGTGCATTTCTGGAATCCCCAATTGGTGGAGGGGGATACCCTGCGAATACAGCATGCGCGTCATATAATGATCGGGGACGATGAACAGCTCATCTGGCGTACCTAACGTGGCATTCGGGTCGCTAAACAAGTGCGGATCCACGTGACCGTGCGGGCAGATCAGCGGCAGGTCTTTCACCTGGCCGTACAACTCTAGAGCCACGTCTTTTTGCCTTGTATCAGGTCCGAAAAATCGGTCTTCTGGTAGAGAAAATTGAGTCATAGCACCTTCGCATTCCATTAGGCCTCACAGGCCCTACTTTCAAGTTCTTCTGTGTGGTTTGTGGGTTCGCTGGCCTTGCCGGCCACATCGCGGTTGTCAACATGATCCGCCTGGGCAC
>JAFGBV010000253.1 GCA_016932955.1 Anaerolineales bacterium
ATCACCAGGGCAGGCCTGTTCAGCCAGGTATGCCGTTGCACCTCGCCAATCATCCTTTTCCAGCGTGACAACTTGATAAGCCAGGGTCGGCAGCGCAGTCAAAAAAACAGCAAGATAAGCCAATCTACTTAAGGGGATGAGCCTCTGCTTCCCCCGCATTCGGATTGCCCAGGCAGGCAAGCCACCGATCGCTGCAACAACCAGCATCAGCCACGGCACCAAAACAATTAAAAACTGTTTCAATTGAAAGACGGGATAGAGAATCGCCACTGCCATAATCACCCCCAGCGGTACCAATGCCCAGGCAGCAATAAAGCCATAAGCCTCACGCACAGCCGGGGATTGGCGCTTGGCTTGCCAGGCGCCCCAGCCAATCAGGCAGGTCAGCCCCGCCAAACCAATCCAGCGCAGGATATCGGGCAATACCATCACCCCACTTCCCAAAACCAGCCGCAGCGGCACATCGCGCAGGCTGCCAGCCGTCGGTTCATCGATCCAAGCCATCGTATGGTACAGCGTCTGCACAATCGCGATCCTCAGCCAGGGCAAAAAAGCCAGTCCCACGCCAAGCATCGCCCCCAACCAGCCCAGCAGCAGCTTTCTGGTCGTGATTTCGCCGCCAAACTTGGAGCCGAATGCGGCCCGCCGTAGCCCATACCAGAACAAAATCAAAGCATGAGCAATGAAGATGAATACCGCAAAATACTGCGTATACAACGCCAGCGCAGCAAACAACGCATACAACCACCAGCGTCCCCCCCCTTGCAAGCATTTCCATAGTTCAGCCGTGGCAGCCGTTGTCAGCGCTGCCAGTAAAATGTACTGGCGTACTTCCTGTGAATAATAAACGTGCAGTGGAGAAAGTGCCACCAGCAGCCCAGCCCCTAATCCCAGCCACTCCCCACCCAATTTGCGCCCCAACGCCAGCACCTGCCCAACGTGCACCACCCCGATCAATACAGAGAGCAGCCGGGCATACACCACAATCGCCCCAACAGGCTGCGCTGCGCCAGATTCGCCCATTGGGAACAGGCTGCTTAGCCCAGTGATATTAGCAATCTCAAGCCAGCCTTTTAGCAGCAGATAGTAGAGCGGCGGATGTTGATCGGCTACGGTTCCCCGGATTAGATCCACCAGCGAATGACGCGCCAGCACGATCGAATAAGCCTCGTCAATCCAGGCGCTTTCTGCCCCCAGCCTTGCTAGCCGCAAGCCCAATGCCAGCAGCAGCAACACAACGGTTGTTAGCAGAAGCCGCTGTCGAGGGGATTGAGCGCGCCATCGTGCAAGCACCGGCTAGCCCACCTTTCGCGCTACATAAGCTATGATCGGCCCACGCTTCAGTGCATAAGAAAATTGGCGGTAGGGCCATAACGCCGCACTAATCAATGGATATAGCCGCCGGACAAACTGCAATTTCGGATTGGCGGCTAACAAGCGCTCCAGGCTCAAGAAAAAAGTTCCCTTGCCGCCCAAAAAGCAGCGCCGTTCCACAAAGGCAAAACCCGTCTCCTGGAACAAGCGCAACAACACGGCATGGCTAAAGAGGTTAAAATGCCGCGGCGGGTCCCAGCCAATCCACTCGCTGCGGAAAAGATAGCGGTCGAAACTGTCCAGGTTAGGGATTGAAAAGATCAGCAAACCTCCCGGCGCAAGCAGTTGGTGGCAGCGCTTCAACGCCTCTCGCGGGCTGGGCAGATGTTCCAGCACATCCCACATCGTAATCACAGTTGGCTGGGAGATAGCCGCAACACTCCGCCCCATATCAGCATCCACGGTTGGCTGGCTTGTGGTTGCACTTTCCAGGGTACCGCTGATCACGGACAAACCATAACGATCGCGCGCTACTTGCGCCACGCGTTCATTCAACTCGATGCCCTGCACCTGCCAGCCGCGCGTCTGCGCCGCCCTTATGAAATCTCCAGTGGCGCAGCCCACATCTAGTAAACGCCCGCGCTCCCTCTGGAAGCGCTCCACAAAATCCACCTGCATATCCAGCATCCGCCGGGCATGCCAGCGGTCTGAAGCCGATAGAGTCTGATCTGGATCATGGTAGGCTTCGTAGTGATCCGGATAATAAGCGCCAAGTTCCTCTTGCGTAGGGCGAGGAGTGAGGTAAAGGAGCCCGCACTGCTGGCACGTCACCAGGTGAAAACTTTGCCCGCTAAAACGGTCAACCGTTTGGAGAAATGAGCGCGGCTGGTCAGCGCCGCACAAATCACATTTTACATGTTCCAAATTTCGACCTCCTACCCCTTGCGACAGGTAAATGTGATGCTCGACCCTGCATTTAGCTTGTCTAATAGAAAATAGAATGGTCTCCAGCTAAAATACCATACTGGCGAATAAATGATCCTCTTGAGCAACCGTCTGGCTCCTGGATGTTTGACCTTATCATCGATGACAAACTCAATGCTCCAAATGGAGGCACGTGCGCCGCCTGTCACACAGCGCGCTGAGGTAACCTCCATCCCCGCCTTGCTGATCATCGCTTTCAGCGTCTTGCGTGGGTACACATATAGGTGGCGGGGAAAATCCAATCCAGCCCATAGATCCTTAAAGACCACCAGATCAAGGCCTTCTGGATTGGGTAGGGTGACCACAAACCGTCCAGATGGTTTGAGCAAGCGGGATATGTGTTCCAGGTGACCCATCGGATCATGAACGTGCTCCAGCACATCCCACATTGTGATCAGGTCAAAGCTCTCGTCAGGAAAGGGCACATCGAACAATTGGCCATTGTATGTTTCCAGCCCGCGCTTGCGGGTTGCCTCACAAGCCGCTGGGCTGATATCCACCCCATATACATCCCAACCAGCGTTGCGCATTTCCAAAAGGAAATCACCGCTACCGCTGCCAACATCCAGCAAACGACCGGGTGCCATACCATGAGATGCGATCCGCCGCCGTTTGCTGAAGCTGATGCGGTAACTGATCCGCGCTGGCAGGCTTTGCAGGTTCTCATGGCGATTAAAGGGCTCATACTCAGCGGGATAATATTGGGCGATTTCGTCCACGCTTGGGCGCGGGTTGAGGTAGATCAAGCCGCAGTTCTGGCAACGCACATCATGAAAGATCTGAGTGCCGCCTAACAATCGGTCTCTACCGCTATAAAGCCGCTGAGTTGCGTCAGCACCACAAAAATTACAAACGATTGATTCCATAGAGTTACTTGCCTGTGGCTGCTTTATTCGCTGCCAACCCCTCCCGCACGCCATAAAGATAGGGTTTCACAAAGGCAAATTCGCCTTTGGCAATCTCACGCAAAGCCACCCAGGCAACAAATGTGTATAGGCTTAGCACCGGAGGGTTGCCGTGGCGCAGGTAAAACGGCACGATATTCTTGCCCATGTTAAAGGCTTTTCCTCCCCGCACACGTTGGCTCTGCGACTCTTTGTGCCATAGTCGGGCAGTGGGCACATACCAGATTTCCCAACCTGCCTTGCGCACACGGGCGCTGTAATCATAATCTTCATGATAAATAGGGTAGAAGATAGGATCCAGCCCGCCAACAATTTCCATGACCTGGCGGCGGATCATCAATACGCACCCCGTAGCAAAATCCACCTGGCGTAATACATCGTAACGCGGGTGGTCGCGCTTGCGAAAGCCGATGATCTTGGCGCGTGGCGGGAACCGCGACCAGCGGGCTCCAGCCGCCCAGATAAGGGTGCGATCGTGGTTATAATAGATCTTTGGCGCCAGCAAGCCGGCTTTGGGATTCACCTCAGCTACCCGCACCAGTTCACGCAGCAGGCCTGGGTCTAGAATTGTATCGTTGTTAACCAGGAGCATGTGGTCTGCCCCTTCCTGTAAGGCAAACCTAAGCCCCACGTTCATCCCGCCCGCAAAACCCAGGTTGCTCCCGTTGCAGATCAGGTGGATATCGGGGAATTCCTGCTGGATCTTCTGCTCCGAGCCATCCTTCGAGCCGTTATCCACCACCACCACTTTGAAATTTGGGTAATCCAGCCCCTGCATCGAACGCAAACAGTCGAGGCTATTCGGAGCGTCATCCCAGTTCAGCATCACCAGATAGACGAGCGGTGCAGCAGATTGGCTTGTTGAACGGCGATCCAAATTCTGTCCTTTGTTTATGGATTTCCGCGCAGCACTTCAATCGTACGCCAGGGATTACGCAAGGCTTCTCGCAGGTAATGCCCCGGGCGCTTCCAAAAGGTGGTTCGCAAGCGATGCAAGCGCCAAGAACGCACAGCATATCGTAGTGAATCAGTGAGTTGCTGAGCAGAGAGGGCTTCTGTGCTCAGCACAGCCAGCTTCTCCCCGTCAAAATCTGACCATTCGTTGAAGTGCAAAATGCCCTGCTCCATCGCCATTTTATAGTAGGGCGTGCCTGGGTAAGGAGTTGAGATAGAGAACTGTGCCGAATCAGGGTTTTGCTCAATCACCCAGTCAATCGTACGTTGAATGGTGTCTTCCGTCTCACCAGGTAAACCCAGCGTGAAGGTAAGGTGTACTTTGATTCCAAGATCCTTGGTGATGCGAACGGTCTCTTTGACCTTCTCCAGGTCCAGGTGTTTGTTGGCGGCATCCACCAGCTCCTGTACGCCCGACTCAACCCCATACTTGATGGCATACATGCCTGATTTTGCCATCGCCTCCAGCATCTCGCGGTCCGCGGTATCTGCGCGTGCCATCGCCGTCCAGGGTATTTTCAGACCGCGCCGTAGAATCTCACTGCTCAATTGCAAAATGCGCGGCTTGCCGATATCAAATGTGTCATCATCAAAGGAGACTGAACGCAGGTTGTACTTGTTTACATTCTGCTCCATCTCGTCAACGACATCGATCGGGTTGCGCACGCGATAAGCCTTGTTGCCATACATCACATTCGGCCATACGCAGAAGATACACTGGAACGGGCAACCGCGGCTGGCCCACACGGTCAGGCCAGGCATCGGCAAGCCGGCAAAGGAATCGCGGTAATTGCGCATCGGCAGGAAATGCCGCGCTGGCCAAGGGAAATCGTCAATATTTTTGACCAGCGGGCGGGGAAGATTGGTGCGGATGCTCCCATCCCGCTCGCGCCACACGATGCCCAAAACACCCGCCAAATCCTGGCCTTTTTCCAGGGCGCCTGCCAGATCTCGTAATGTGTATTCATATTCGCCCAGCAGGATGAAATCGACCAACGGCGCAGACTGCAGTGTTTCAACCGGCAATGCAGTGACATGAGGCCCAGTGAATGCCAGGCGTGCCTCGGGCAGGCGCTCGTGGATTTTCTCAGCCAGGGCAATATCCACCTTGATCGATGGGGTTGACGTCTCAAGCACCACCAGGTCCGGCTCAAAGCGTGTGATGGTCTCCAGAAAAGTTTGCTCATCCAAAGTCTCAGCAATTGCATCGACCAGCAATGTATCGAAACCGCTCTGCTCGACGACTGCCGCTGCATAGGCCAGATAAAAGGGAAAAGGTACATAAGGTGATATCTTGCTCCCCTTACCCGACGCCTTCGTGGTAGCCCAGCGCGCGCCAGCGCGCACCCCTAATCGGTCACCACTTTTCCAAGGTCCATTGGCTAAGAATATTTTCATCGACAGTTCCTCAATATGTTATTATCCACCCAGGCAGTGTTGCCTGGCAGTGATATTAGCCTCAGCTCGGGATAAGGGGGCTTGGGTTTGTTACCCAAAAACAACCACTTTTCCATGATCCCGGACTTACATTATATTAGACTACAGAGGCCCGAATTATAACATGCAGTCCTTAATATGTTATGAGCATACGACCCGGCGGTATGCCTCCTCTAGCCGTTCTGCCAGGCGATTCCAATCATGATCTGCCACCCGCTGCAAGCCGCGTGATCGCAGCATGGCTGCCAATTCCGGCTCTACCAGCACGCGTAGGATCGCCTCTGCCAGGGCTTGCGGCTCGCCCGGGCGCGCCAGCAACACCGCCGGCGGGTCGCCTGCCAGCCGCGCCCGGTCGCCCACATCCGCGGTCACAAAAGGCACTCCCATCGCCCAGCTCTCGAATAGCTTCAAAGGCGAGCGGCCGCGCGCCGCATCGTCATCATGCACCGGGTCCAAAGCAACCTGCCCCAGGCGATAATAGAGCCCTACATCTTCCGGCGATACCCGCCCGGCAAAATGCACATCCCCTGCCAGTCCCATCGCATCTGCCAGCACCACCAGGTTCTGCAGATCTTCCCCGCCCCCCACCAGCACCAGCGCCGCTTGCGGCCTGGCCAAACGCACCTGTGCAAAAGCCCTCAGCAGCAGATCGACCGGATGGCTGAGCAGGCTCATGCTGCCCACATATAGGATCACCTCCCGCCCTTGCAATCCCAACCGGGCGCGTATTTCATCCACCCGCGCTGGATCGGGTTCGCGAAAGCGTTCGCGCTCCACCCCGTTTGGAAGGTAAACCAGGCGTTCTTCCGCCACCCCCCACTTGATCAACTTCTCCATCATAAACATCGTGTTGGTCGTCACCAGCCGCCCCAGGCGCGGTACAGAGCGCTCAAAGAAAGCCACCCCCTGCTTTTGCCAGCCTGCCGCAAACCGCCCCGAGCCGACCTCATAATCATCACAGTCCACCGCCAGCCGTTCACCGCGCAGCAACCCTCCTAGCAGCCCGGCGATGCTGTTCATCGGGTGGGGTTTGCCCACATGGATGATATCTGCCGGAATGTTGAGTGCCGCCTGGCTCAATCGCCACACAGCCCGCAACGCCACCTGTAATAACTCTCCCCCTGCGTAGTATTGCTTCTGACTGCTCTCCTTACGCACATGCATCGGAGCCACATAGTGCACAAGCACCCCCTCCATTTCCTCCTGCTTGTGCGATAAAGCCTGGTAACTAGCATGTAAAGCTGCAATCTGCACCTGATGCCCCAGCCTCACCAGTCCACGTGCCAGCGGCAGGTAGCGCCCCAAGCCAGATGGGCTTTCCAGATCCTGGGTTAGGAGGAACAAAATGCGCAGGCTGCTCATCTATTTTCCCCCCCAGCCAGGGTTTTCAACATCTGCCCCATGCGCTGCCAATTAGCATCTGCCGATACAGCCGCAGGCTTGATACCTTCGGGGTTCTCCAGATATTGCCGTAACGCCCGGCACAGATCCGCAGGATCGCCCGCTGAGGCGACGATAACACCCTGCTTGTACTCCTTATCGATCCCCGCCGCCACAATATCCGTGGCAATCACTGGTAATCCCAGCCCCATTGCCATACTGGCCGCCCCGCTTTGTGTTCCCGCCACATACGGCGCCACCAACGCATCCGCGGCAGAGAACATCACCGCCGCTTCTTCATCCGTCACATAGCGGTCTTCTAGACGCACCTGATCTACAAGGCCCAGTGCTTTCACTTGTTCCTGATACCCTGCCCGATTTTCCCATATCTCCCCTGCCACAAGCAGGCGCGGTCGCAGTTCCCAGGCATGCAAACGTTGCAGCGCCTCAAACAAGATGTTCAAACCTTTATAGGGTCGCACAATTCCAAAGAAGAGCAGCACAGGCTGCTCCAGGGGCAGCCCCAGGCATTGACGGGCTTCTGCCTTCGAGATTCTCCCTGCGGAGAACATGTCGTATGCTGGATGCGGGCATACCACTGCCTGTGCTCCCGGCAGGAGTGCCTGCAGGCGCTCTCGTTCGCGCTCTGTTTGAACCATGTAAGCAGATGCGCGGCGCAATGCCAGTCGTGCCAGCCAGGGATCAAAGAAACGCTGCTCATGGGGTAGCACATTGTGGATCAGGTAAACCACTCGTATGCCCTTGCGCTTGAGCGATGATGCCACACAGGCAAATGGAATCGCCCAAAATGTCGTCCACCAATGCAGCACAACCAACTCTCCGCCCCAACTGACAATCTTCCGAGCTGCTGCCTGCCATGTCCAGGGATAGAGCGGATCCAGAATATACTCTGCTGGTATCTGAGCCGGTCTCGCGCTGGGGTCTTTATCGGATGCCCCCGGGTATAACCATGCCGGGTACAGCCGTCGAAATGAAATAACCTGCACATCATCCCCATCCGAGAGCAAACGCAACACAAGCTGTGTTGTGAAATGGGCGATCCCACCCCGGTATGGATAGACCGGCCCTACGATTGAGATTCTCATCGGCAAGCCTCTGGTCTTAAAGCAAAGATATACACCCGATCCTGGTGGTAAACCTGCTCAAAAGCCGGGCTGGCGCTCAATTCTTCCGCTGAGAAGAGCACTGGCCCAGTGTAGCCCACCAATCCCTGACCTTGTCCAATGTAGGCATGGGTGATGCCCCAGGCGCAGATTGCTTGCACGCCTTCTTCCGTGTCCAATCCAGTTGTCTCCAACATTTCGACCAACGCAACCACTCGACTGGAATATTCCGCATCGATTGGCGCTTCATTCAAGAGCGCATATTGAGGCGGCATGGTATTCTCCCGCCCCGCCAGGAACGGGATCCACCAACCTGCATCTGCACCCACCGCTGTTGTTCCCCAATAATGGCGAAAGCCTTCCACCAAAAAGCG
>JAFGBV010000254.1 GCA_016932955.1 Anaerolineales bacterium
GCGCTGGTCGGGGTGGACGGCCACGTTGGCGATCAGATAACAGCGTCGCCCGCTGACCGTGATGGGGATCAGGCTGACATTGCCGATCAATCTCCCATCCTCCTCCCAGACCAGGCCTGTTTGGGGAGTAGGTGTGTGGTCGGTGAGTGAATCGGTCCAGCCCATCAAGCGGGCGCTGCGGGCAGTCTCGCGCATTCCGCGCAGGAAATGCCTGCCTTCCAGGTCGAGGGTATCTGAAAAACACAGCTCGACCAGGTCAGCCACTGTTTCCAGATCACGGCGCAGGCTGAGACGGCGGATGTGGCTATCAACGGCAGGGGGCAAAGCAATATCCACGACCAAGAGCGCACCTTTCTTCTCACATTTTACCCCATCCCTGAGAAATGTACATTTCTTCATAAAACCTTTATATTATTTTGATATACTGAAAGGCATGGATCGCACCATCCTGGTGATTGAGGACGACCGCAAGACGGTCGATTTGATCCGCCTGTACCTGGAGCGGGACGAATACCGTGTGGTGGAAGCTTTTGATGGGCGGATGGGGCTGGAGATGGCGCGCCGGGTGCATCCTGATCTGGTCATTCTTGACCTGATGCTGCCGCGCCTCGACGGATTGGAGGTCTGCCGGCTACTTCGCAATGAAACCAATACTCCGATCATCATGCTGACTGCACGTGCAACAGAAGATGACAAGCTGATCGGGTTGGATTTAGGCGCTGATGATTATGTTACCAAACCCTTCAGCCCGCGCGAGCTGATGGCGCGCGTGCGCGCCGTGCTGCGCCGGGCAACGGAGCAAAGACGGCAAAAGGCGGATGCTTTCACGGCAGGTGACTTGCGTGTGGATTTTGTCCGGCAGAAGGTGACCCTGCAAGGTGAGACAATACATTTGACACGGCGGGAATTTCGCTTGTTGGAAATCCTGACCAATGAGCCGGGGCGCGTATTCTCTCGCCTTGACTTGCTGGAGGATGCCTTTGGATTTGATTATGGCGGTCTGGAGCGCACGGTGGATGTGCATATCATGAACCTGCGCAAGAAGATCGAGCCAGACCCGGAACACCCACGCTATATCCAGACCATCTACGGCGCAGGCTATTGTTTCGCAGAGGCCTCTCATGCTGCATAGCCTGCGTTTTCGCCTGTTGCTTGCCCTGGTGGTAGTTATCGGGGCTGCTCTGGGCATCGTGGCGCTATATGCAAGCCGGGTGACGACCAGCCAGTTCGAGCGCTCTGTGGTGGGCATCCTGCGCTACCAGGACCCCCGGCTGGATGTTAAAATCACCAACATCCAAAAGACAATCACGCAGTTAACCGGCGAAAGCGATATTTGGCCTGCTTTGCAAGATCTGCTGGAGCAAATGGGTGCATCTTCGCACTCACGTTTTGTAATGTCAGACCTTGAAGGCAAGGTGTATGCCGATTCGAAGCAAGAATTGATCGGTCAGCGCTTAGATACCAAGCAATCCAAGCCCATTGCGGTGTACCTGATCGAAAAGATACCCATCCTGATGTACTTCGAGCCACTGGATGTGCCCAACCTCGAAACAATCCGCGGGGAGTTCAGTAATTCGGTCAACCGCAGCCTGCTGCTAGCGATCCTGGCAGCGGGTTGCCTGGCAGTACTGGTGACGCTGATACTATCACATAGCATCCTGCACCCGGTGGATGCCCTGACGCTGGCGGCACAGCGCATGGGTGCTGGCGACTTGAGCCAACGGGTGGAGATACAGTCCAAAGACGAGGTAGCTGAGCTGGCAAAAGCATTCAATGCCATGGCAGACAACCTGGAGAGGTTGGAGTTGCTGCGCCGGACGATGGTGACAGACGTGGCACACGAGCTGCGCACACCACTATCGAACGTGCGCGGCTACCTGGAGGCAATCCAGGATGGGATGGTGCAACCGACCAAAGAGGTGATTGACTCGCTGTACGAGGAAGCCATGCTGTTGAGTCGTCTGGTGAACGACCTGCAAGAGCTGGCATTGGCAGAGGCGGGAAAATTGCATATGGAAGTCCAGGAAATTGATGTGCGCCAGATGGTGCTGAGGGCTGCCGGGTTGGCGCAACAGCCTGCCAACCAAAACAAGCTGAAGTTGCGCACTGAAGTGCCTGCCGAGCTGGTGCCAGCATTTGCCGACCCAGAGAGGTTGGGTCAAATCTTGCATAACCTGTTGGATAATGCGATCCAATACACACCAGAAGGCGGCGAGATTACTATAACAGCCCGTCGCCAGGAGAGATTTGTCGAGATCCAGGTGCAGGATACAGGCGGTGGAATTGCTGCTGAACACCTGCCTTATATCTTTGAACGCTTCTACCGCGTCGACCAATCACGCAGCCGGGCGACGGGAGGTGCAGGTTTGGGTTTGGCGATCGTTAAACAACTGGTGGAGGCGCAAGGTGGGCAGATCAGCGCTCGCAGCCAGCTTGGAAAGGGAACAACAATTTCCTTTAGCCTGCCAATTGCAGAAGTAAGCGAAAGTGCTCACGCAACCAAAACCAGCAATCAAAAACAGCCCATCGACCAACATTCCATTCCATAACTCAAGCCTATGACCCGCTACATCTTACGACGCATCCTGATCATCCCCTTCGCCCTGATCCTGATCCATTTCCTGGCTTTTGCATATGCCACAGCGGCGCGGCCAATCCGCGCCGCTCGTACACCCTACCTGCGTGAACAAATCGAAAGCGTACCGTTGGGAGATGCATACCTGGAACATATTCAACAAGTACTGAGCGGGAACGTGAATGATGTTCCTGGGCCGTTGGGTGGACTGGGCGAGTCGGTTTGGGCCGCTACCAAAGCAAGCCTGGGATTGCTCCTGCCTGCCATGCTGGTCAGCACCTTGCTGGGGTTGCTGCTGGGCTTGCAGGCGGTGCGCACTCAGCCGGCAGGGGTGAAGCGCTGGCTGACGCCGATTGCCACCGTAGGCTTGGCGACGCCCAGCTTTTACCTGGGGTCCTTGGGAATCTTGGGGATTGTGTATTACATGCTGTGGCGTGGTCCTGGGGCTGAAAGCCCGCTACCGATCAGCGGGTTTGGTTGGGATAAGCATCTAATCCTGCCGGTGGTGGTGCTCTCATTGCGCCCGGTGGTGCAGATCGCCCAGGTCATCGCCGGACTGATGTCTGGCGAGCTGCGCAAAGATTATGTGGTTGCTGAACGCAGCTTTGGATATAGCTGGCGGAATATCCGCTGGAAATATAGTCTGAAGAACATCCTGGCGCCGGTGTTGCTAACCATTGCCGGAACCTTCCGGCTAACGGTGGGCGAGCTGGTGGTGGTCGAATGGCTGTATAGATGGCCCGGGTTGGGGTATTTGTTGGCCTCAGCGTTGGTGCCGGGCGAATTGAGCACCAATCTGGGGGCTACGCCGCTGTTCTTGAACCCGCCGTTGATCGCCGCCATCATTACGGTGATCTCAGCGTTGTTCCTGGTGGTAGATATGGCAGCATCGATTGCAGTACGGGTCATCGACCCGCGCTTGCGACCGCACGATGATGCTTCGGCGTCAGGGGGCGGCCTATGAGCGCCACGTTATTCGAGGAAGCCCGTGCAGCCATCCAAAGGGGTGAACGCATCCACGCCCGTAAACTTCTGCGCAGTTTGCTGATGACCGATCCGCGGAATGAACAGGCCTGGTTGCTGATGGCGCGGGTCGTCGATTCCCAGGAACAAGTGGTTGACTGCCTGGAGCGGGCATTGAAGATCAACCCACAGAATCTGGCGACAGCCCGGGCGCTGGAAGCGCTGCGCCACCCGCATCCAGTGCATGTACAGGCTCCTGCCGCGCCACTTCCACCGGTTGAGACCGTCCAGACACTCGCGGATAACCAGAAGCTGGTGGAACAGCAAGCGGTGATGAGGAGAGCCGAGCAGCCTACCCGGACAGCTATGTCTGCAGACATAGCTCATCTGCCTGACAGGAGCACGACGGCACCACAAGCTGCCGCCCGAGCGAAGCCGGTGGAACGTCGAGCCAAATTGCAGCCCAAGCAGGAGGCCAAGATCCGCCCACCACGGCGCTATGTCAACTGGTCGTTGATGATTGGGGCAGTACTGGTATTCATCGTGGCTTTTCTCAGCGTGCTGGGACCCAAGCTGGCGACAGGCGACCCGCTTAAGGAAAACGTGATCATCAAGGTCGGCGATACCTGGGTCAAACCGCCTTTTACCCCTCTTGAAGTGCCTGGGTTCCCGCTTGGCTCAGACCAGTTTGGGCGTGACCTGTTCAGCCGTGTTTTATATGCTGTCCAGCCGACCATGATCATGGTGACGATTGTATCGCTCGTGCGCTTGTTCCTGGGGACAGTGATTGGCTTGGGAGCAGGCTGGTCGACGCGGCGCATCGGGCGCGTGTTGGACACGTTGATATCGATGGCGTTGTCGGTTCCAGTGTTCATGATCGCTCTGGGGGCAATTGCCATGCTGGGGGCAGTAGGTGGTAACCTGCTGGCATTGGCGGCGGCACTTAAGGCGCCGCAGAGCCTATTGGAGATATTGAAGGATACCAGCGGTAGCACCTTCGACCAAATTCTGCCCTTTGTGGTCGGGCTGTCGATCAACGGCTGGGGAGAAACGGCGCGCATTGTGCGCGAGCAGACGCAAGCAGTACGCGGGCAGTTGTATGTTGAGGCCGCGCATGCTTTGGGTGCTTCCTCGGGACGCATCCTGAAGCAGCATGTCCTGCGGCAGATCATGTCGATGGTCTGGATGTTGTTTGCTTTCGAAATCAGCAGCACGCTCATGGTGACTGCAGGATTGGGCTTTTTGGGCTACTACATTGGCGGGGATGTGTGGATCGAGGTAGCAGACTTTGTTTCACGGCGGGTGAGCGGTACGCCTGAGCTTGGTCAGATGCTTGCGACCTCCTGGGCTTCTCTGACTGAGCCCTGGCCGATGGTGATGACCGGCTCGGTGATCTTCCTGGCAGTGTTGGGCTTTAACCTGCTGGGAGAGGGGCTGCGAGTCAGGCTGAATCCGGAGAACATCAACCGCAACAGCTTGTTTGCGAGGGCGAAGCGGGCATACAGCGCCTGGACGGAGGAATACATTACTTATCCGCTGAGCAACTGGCTGCACTCCCACTGGCGATTGGCTGCGCTGGCAGGCGCATTTCTGGTAGCTGTGCTTATCGGCGGCTTATGGCTGAGGGTGAACTTGTTTGCGCCGGAAGGTGCAGATGGGCAGGTCCTTGCGGTGCCGGGGGGGCATCTATGGTCAGGCGAGCGCGGCGATCCATACGGAACACGACACACCGCAGAAGCGGGTCCGCAAGAGCCCTCTATTCTTTGGCAATACCAGGACGAGGTAGGCTTATCCGACAGCCTGGCGATCAGCAAAGATGGCATCGTCTATCTAGGTTCGGAGCAGAAAAAGCTGCTGGCATTGAACCCGGATGGCAGTATCCTGTGGGAAGCCAGCCTTTCAGATGCTCCCCTGGGGGCACTCGCGTTGGGGGTAGATGGAGCAATCTATGTCACTGATGTCGCCGGTGGATTGACCGCCTTTAATGAGCAAGGCGAGCAACTCTGGCATTATACGCCCAGCGAGCGCGGCAAGCCGGTTCATGGAGCGATCACGGGTGAAGATGGAGTGATATATTATCTGTTGGAAGACCCACAACGCGGGGATACACTTGTAGCATTGAATGAGGATAGCTCGCTGTACTGGAGCATAGCCACGGGAGCGAAAGTGGCGGACAGGGCGCTGCGCCTGAGCCCGGACGGTGAAGAAATCTACGTCAAAAACAAGGCGTTCAGCACCGAGACGGGTGAGCTGTTGACAAGAAA
>JAFGBV010000255.1 GCA_016932955.1 Anaerolineales bacterium
CTCACGGATGGTAGCAGCCTGGAAATCAGCCGCCGCCCCTGGCGTTTTGCCCTCCAGTTAGGTTTCAGCACAGCTCCCGGAAACCAGTTGCTGATCACCGGTTTCTACGAGAATAGCGAGTTCAAACCTGTCACCATCGAAGACACCACCGCCAGCGTATCCGTCGCCCTGCGCGACACATCTGGGCAACCACTCTGGTCAGGTGATAGAGAATAAGCCCATTCTTCCCATTTTCTCCATAATCATTTACACTTAGCATGTGCGCCGCTGCGTCAGCCAAATCCCAGCCGCGCCTTGCCCAATGGCCATTGACCAACTCATCCCTCTACATGCAATCGCACAAGGGAATGGCCCCCCGGTCATTCTCATTCACGGCCTGGCTGCCTCATCGCTCAACTGGCAGGAGCAAATACCCGTTCTCGTCAAGGCCGGCTACCGCATCGTTGCGCCTGACCTCCCCGGTCACGGCGATAGCCCTCAGCCTGAAGACCTTTCCCTATACACATCCCAGATATTCTCCACCGTCCTCGAAACCTGGATCGAATCACTGCAGTTGACCTCTCCTCCCATCCTGGTCGCTCATTCCCTGGGCGGTTATGTCAGCTTATGCTATGCCATCGCCCACCCGGAAAACCTGCGTGGCCTCTTTCTCGTCGCCCCCTTTTACACCCCTCGCCAGATCTACCAACCCCTGCGCTCCCTGCGCCGCCAGCCCACGATCGGTATTCAGGCGTTGCGTCTCGCCCCAGAGCAGTGGCTCGATTTCGCCCTCGGTCACCTCCCCGATACCATCGCCGGCTTCCCCCCCGAGCATCGCCACCAGATCGCCCATGACTATAAGCGCTGTTCTCCGCTTGTCATGCGCATCGCTGCCACCTTTGAAGATCTCACCCCCCGCCTGGCCAGCCTGCACCTCCCAGTACAGGTGGTCTGGGGAGACCACGATATCACCCTCCAGCCGCACATGTTTCCCAGGCTGGTCAAAAGCCTCCCCAATGCCACCGGTCACCCCATCCCCGCCTGCGGGCACCAGCCCCATGTCAGCAAGGCAGACCAGTTCAACGCCCTCCTGCTCGATTTTCTGCACCACCTTGAGCCACAGCGCTGAACCCAACCCATCCCCTGATATAATTAGCCCATGCCCGCCACACTCATCCTCCGCAACAAGGAATATGAAGCCCGTCATGGCATGACCCTGCGCATGGCGCTCAAAAAACTTAGTATTGACCCCGAAACCGTTCTGGCCACCCGCGATGGTGAGATGATCACCGATGACGAAATCCTCCGTGATGGAGATGCCATCAAGCTGATTGCCGTTATCTCTGGAGGTGCCTGAAATGCGCCTCCAAGACCGCACCGCCATCATCACCGGCGCCGCTAACGGCATCGGTCGCGCCACCGCCCGCTGCTTTGTCGCCCAGGGCAGTCGAGTCGCCATCTGGGATATGGATCAAGAGGCCGGCCTGGCATTGGAAACTGAGCTTGGAACTGCCTCCGCCTCTTACCAGCCAGTCGATGTCACCGACCCAGACGCCGTCGAAGCCGCCACCGCCCAGGTGCACAAAGCATTGGGGCGCATTGATATCCTCGTCAACAACGCTGGGATATTACATGATGCACAATTGGTCAAATACAAAGATGGCGAAATCCTCTCCCGCATGTCGCTCAAGCATTTCGACGAAGTCATCGGCGTCAACCTGCGCGGCACCTTCATCACCACCCGCGCTGTTGCCCCCTATATGATCCGCCAGGGCTACGGCCGCATCCTTAACACCTCCTCCATCGTCGGCCTATATGGCAACTTCGGGCAAACCAATTACGTCGCCTCCAAGGCTGGCATCATCGGCATGACCCGTGTCTGGGCGCGCGAATTGGGTCGTTACAACATCACCGCCAATGTTGTTACACCTGGTTTCATCGAAACCGATATGGTTGCCCACATGCCGCCCAAGATCCTCGAGATGATGATCCAGCGCACCCCCCTCAAGCGCCTGGGCAAGCCCGAAGAGATCGCCAATGTCTTCCTCTTCCTCGCTTCTGACGAGGCTTCATTTATCAACGGAGCAGTGATCTGCGCAGATGGCGGCACAGTCGTCGGTACCTGAACGAAGTCCACCCATGCCCACCTTATCCCCTCAGCGCCTTCAAGAATACCGCTCCACAACCTTCCGCATCTCCCCCTCACGGCGTGTAAAATCAAAAGAAGAAGCCATTGCATTTGTCCAAGAGCGTGGCTTTATATACTTCTGGCCCATCCGCGGCATCCCCCTCCCCAATCTTTGGGCAGCCGTTGTCGGCGACCGCCCCGTCGCCGATGCGCATGACGATCCTGGGCACGTCACCTGGGGCTGGAAAGATTCATTGCTTGGTCAGCGCGCCTGGTACTACGCCAAGGTGCTCCGCAAGCGCGCCACCATGATCGCCTTCAGCGCCCTCCCTTTTTTCTACGCCCTCTCAGAAAATTATGGCTCTCCAGAGGAAGATTACCTCACCCTCTACGAGCAAGGTCGCCTCACCCAGGAAGCTCGCCTCCTCTACGAAGCCCTCCTCGAGCATGGCCCCCTCGATACCATCGCCTTGCGCAAAGCCTCCCACCTGACCAATCAGGAAAGCAACGCTCGCTTCGAAAAAGCTCTCAGCGACCTGCAGGCTGATTTTAAGATTGTGCCCGTCGGCGTTGCAGAGGTCGGTGCCTGGCGCTACGCCTTCATTTACAATATCGTCCCCCATCAATATCCTGATCTTCTCGACCTGGCCCATCCCATCCGCGAGAGCGCCGCACACCTGGAGCTCACCCGCCTCTATTTCCTCTCGCTGGGCGCCTCCCGCCCTCGCGACCTGCTCAAATTATTTGGCTGGCGCGCCCCCGCTGTGGAAAAAGCCATCGATACCCTGGTTCAGTCAGGCTTTCTCTGCCGCGGCCTTACCATAGAGAGCCAGCCCGGCGAATGGGTTGCCCTCCAGGAGCTAACTGCATGAGCAAAACCGCCTTTATCACCGGTGCTTCCAGCGGCTTGGGTGCTGAATTTGCCCGCCAATTGGCAGCGCAGGGTTACGACCTCATCCTCACCGCCCGCCGGGCCGAGCGCCTGCAAGACTTTGCTACACGGCTTAAGTCTCAGCACGGCATCACCGTCCAAACCCTCCCCGGAGACCTGGCAGAGCCATCTTTCCTGCGCCAGGCCGAAGCAGTGTTGGCTGATATTCGCGATCTCGAGCTCCTGGTCAATAACGCCGGTTTCGGCACCGTGGGCTCCTTTGTAGAGGTTGCCCGCCAGAAGCAC
>JAFGBV010000256.1 GCA_016932955.1 Anaerolineales bacterium
CCTGGTGTGGCTGGGGAATGCGAAGTGGGCGGCGGATTGCATGTATTATCAGATGCTTTCATCGCTGAAGTGGTTGATCCCGAGAGCGGAGAACCCGTAATGGATGGTGAGATGGGCGAGCTAGTGCTTACTAGCTTACAAAAAGAAGCGGTGCCTTTGTTCCGCTATCGAACTGGAGATCGGGTATTGGCTTTACCCAATAACTGTCCATGTGGCAATGCTCATAAGTGGATTGGCCGGGTACCGGGTAGGATCGACACCGACGATCTGATGCTCCCAGGCGGTGTGATTGTCAGCCGCACCTATCTGGAAGATATTCTCCTAAATATCGATGGTACGGGAACCCAGTTTGCCATGACCGTAGCTGACCACCCCAGCAGAAAAGGACTGAAGCGTCTGTATATTGCTGTCGAAGGAGACCCAGCCCCCAAGCTCGCAGATACGATTAGCCGCAGAATCTTGGTTGAATACAATCATAATCCAGTCGTTACGATCCTTCCGCGCGGAACCATTCCCCGGAATCTGGGAAAAGCTAAACGGATCCTATCACCAAATGAGTATTTCGATTTGTTTGGAAGCTATATAGGATGAGAGTAACCGAGTGTCACGGCAAATAAAAGAATGCCTGCCCCTCCCTCACCCACAGCTCACTGGTGCCATCCGCAGCGACGAGCCACAGGCTCCTGCCATCTGTGCCAACGTAGAAGGCATACAGTCCCTCGGGATGGGTGTAGATAGGCGTAGAGTCCAGGTCAGGGCCGGGCACGGGGGTGGGCGTAGGGGAGGCGGGGGTGGAGGCAGGCAGCGTCGATTCGTCCCAGGGCAGCAGCTTGCCGGTCTGCCAGTTGAGAGCGAATAATACAACCTGGAACGGGCAGTCTCTGCCATACAGCAGGCAGGTTACGCGTGTGTCATAATAAAAGTCGTCCGTGTATGGGATCGTGACCGACTGGAAGGGGAAACGCCTGACCTGCACCCAATCGCCGTACCATGTATCACACACACCGGTAGGCGAGTCGCACAGGTGGTAGTCAAAGTCCTCTTCGCCAGCCAGCACCTGCTGCTCGCCGGTATGGCTGTCCACTGAGATGAGCTGGCGCGGACCGGTGAAGGAATATAGCTCGTCCAACGAGATGGACAGAGGCCGGCGCTGGAAGATCACGTGGATGCCGTCCGGAGCCCAAATGGGATGGTCATCTCGCTGCCATGTCTGCGGCTCTACCAGGAAGACAGAATCGCTGCTCACGTTATAACCCCACACCGCACCCGAGGCGCCGTGGTAGGGTGAGACCGCGACCACCATGGCGGTGTGTTGCGGGTTCCACAAGATATGCCCGGCTGTTCCCAGCTGCCGGCTCTCACGCGTGACCGGGTCGAATAGATGAATCGTGCCGCCCTCGCAGTGGGTATTTAGGTACATGAGTTTGCCGTTGTCAAGGAATTCGAAGCCTCCCGTCTTACCCACGGGTGAACGGTAGACCACCTCGCCAGTCGCGGTGTCAAGCAGCATCATGCCCCGGCTGCAGATGGTGGGCCCGAAGAAGAAAGCCAGATACTTGCCATCGGCCGAAAAGCGGAAGTCACTGCAGGCCTCTGCATCAGCGCCTTTGAGCATATCGGCCTCATCCTCCGGCAGCCAGCCATAGCACTCGTGTGGGAGTTGGAGGGGCTGGATGTCAGGGTGGTTGAAGTTCACGCCGTATTCGACAAAGACCGGCTTTTGCCCCGCATCAGCTGGAAAGTAGGCTGCAAAGGGCACGTCGTCGAAGGTCAGCCGTCCAGACTTGAGCCCATCCGGCGCGACCGCCCACAAACGCGGCCCGCTATCCAGCGCCTCGTTCTCGGTTGTAGAGATGTTGAAGGGACTGAGCGAGCTGCTGGTGAAGACGATCAGGTCGTGCAGGGCATTGTTGGCAGGGTTCAGCAGCAGGTCGACGGTAAGAGCGGTGTGCGGCTCGTAAACGGGGATCAGGCGCGGCGTCGGCGAAAGCGTGGGGACAGGTGTCAGGCTTGGGATGGGTGTGCGGGTGGCGCTAGGGATGGGTGTGCGGGTGGGTGGCGGGGTAGGCGTCCAGCTTGGGTAGATGGTCAGACCGGGGCGGGTAACTGCGGGAGGCGGACTGGTGGGCGTTGCCGCCTGGCAGCTTGCCAGGAAGACGGCCAGCAGGGCTGCGAACAAAAACACATACAGCCAACCGCGCCGCCGTCCGCTCATTCTTGCGGCATCCAGCCGGGCAAATTCAGCCTGCCCAGGTGGTGCGGCAGCATCTTACGCCACCAGGGCCAATCGTGGTTTACATCTCCGCCCCACAGGTCGATCTCCGCCGGGATACCCTTTGCCTGCAGCAGCTCCTCGAGTGCTTTGGCATCCCTTACCATCCCTTCTTCCCAGGCGCCCTGCCCGCAACAGATGATGATGTAACTCTGGCGGTACATCTCGATTAGTTTGGCGTCCTCAATGCTGCCCAGGTAGGTCAGTGGGGTGTTGATGTAGACCGTCTCGTCCATATAATCGCCGATGAAGTGCTTCAGGCTGAACAAGCCGCTGAGGGCGATGACGGTGTCGAACAGGTCGGGATGGCGGAAGAAGAAGTTGGCGGCATGATAAGCGCCCATGCTGACGCCGGTGCTGATGGTCCTGACATTTCCACCGCCGCAGTGCCGTCGGATATAGGGAACCACTTCCTGGGTGATGTAGCGGTCATAGTCTTCGTGGCGGCGGGCACGCTCGGCAGGCTGGGCATTCCAGTTTGCCCAGGACTGGTTGTCGAGGCTGTCCACGGCAAAGACCTTGATCTGTCCGGCCTCAATGAAGGGGGCAATGGCCGGGATCATGGCAAAATCCTCGAACTCGTAGAAGCGCCCGCCCTGTGCCGGAAAGACCAGCAACGGCTTGCCGTAGAAGCCATACACCTTTAGCTCCATCTGCTGCCCGAGGGCCGGGCTTTGCCATTTGACATATTCGATATTCATAAGCAGCGCAAGCCTCAGGCGGGAGGGGCCTGGATATAGCGGGCTATCTCGAGGATCTCATCCAGGTCGGGCGAGCGCACCAGGTAGCCGTAATCGCCCAGCGCGGCGCTGAACACACCGCTGATGTGCTGGTGGTCGCAAAGCTGGCGCGGGAAGTTGCTCAAGACTTGCTCATGGGTATGGGCGTAGGAGCGGTTAAACTTGCGCCCGATGTAGCAGCAGTGATAGGGGTGCGAATAATCGGCGGTGAAGCGGTTATGCACGATAATGTGCGCCCACTCGGCATAGATGTCGATGTCATTGGCATAGTTGAACATGTCGGTGGTCAAGCCGCCAGGCGGGCGGATATTGACCTCCAGGGCGACGATTTTCCCCTCCGGCGTGCGAAAGAATTCGAAGTGGAAGAAGCGCTCGCGCACGTTGAAGGCCTTTAAGGTGCGCCGCCCGGCATCTTCCAAATCTTGCGGGACATCGCGCAGCGAGTAGTAATACATGAGGTCGTCGTCTACCACCGTTTCCATGACTCCCTGGCTGAAATGGTGCGAAGTGAAAAATACCAAATTGCCATTGTGGTCGGTCAGCCCGTCAAAGGAGTAGAGCATACCTGCAATGAACTCCTCCAGAATGTAATCGACATCTGGCTTCACCTCGAAGAAGTTCTGCAGCTCAGCCCCATCGTGGATTTTATAAGTTTTGGCCGCACCCACGCCGATATCGGGCTTGGCGATCACCGGGTAGCCGGTCTCATCGATCAGCTTTTTAGCTTCCTTCAGTGTGCGCGCCACCCGCCCGCGCGCCACTGGCACCCCCGCCTTCTGGAAACGTTCCTTCATCAGCGACTTGCGCTTGACCTTCATGATCTCGTCATTCTTGATGCCAAAGACGTTGAAATCGGTGCGCAGGCGGGCTTCGGTCTCCA
>JAFGBV010000257.1 GCA_016932955.1 Anaerolineales bacterium
CACAAGCAAGCAAATACAAGTCTGAATTTCTAGCCAATATGTCGCATGAATTGCGCACACCCTTAAACAGCCTGCTGATCTTGGCGCGCATGCTGGCAGACAATGAAGCAGGGAACCTGAGCGAGGATCAAGTCGATTCGGCTCGCATCATTTATCAATCTGGCTCTGATCTGCTGATGTTGATCAACGATATTCTCGATCTGGCAAAAGTGGAAGCAGGAAGGATGTTGTTCCATTTTGAGCCCGTGGCTTTCAGCAGTATAATCCAGGCTTTGCACGCACAATTTGACCCATTGGCTGAGGAACACGGGCTGACCTTTCAGACGGAGGTGGCAGAGGATGTGCCCGCGACGATCATCAACGACCAACAACGCCTGCTGCAAGTTCTGAAGAACCTACTCTCCAATGCTTTCAAGTTCACCTCGCAGGGCAGTGTTCGGCTGGTGATTGAGCACCCTGCCCCTCTGTACGATCTCAGCCCGTTGGCGTGCAGCGCAGGTGAAGCAGTTGCACTGCGGGTGATCGATACAGGTATCGGGATGACGATCGAGCAACAGCAGGTGGTTTTTGAGGCGTTCCAGCAGGCAGACGGCAGCACGAGCCGGAGGTATGGTGGCACCGGCCTGGGATTAACCATTTCGCGCGAGATGATTACCCACCTGGGGGGTAAGCTAACCCTGCAGAGTGAGTATGGAAAAGGCTCAACATTCACCATCTACCTGCCGCTGCAGCCATTGGGGCTAGTGGAGCAGCAAGAAGCAGCCCCAACCGCCGCCCCTGAGTTCACACTACCACCGGCACTTGAACCAGCGCGGCAGGCAGCACCATCCTTCGTAGATGATCGGGCAACGCTGCGCAGGGGGGACCGCGTGTTGTTGCTCATTGAGGATGATCCGGCATTTGCGCGGGTTATATACGACTATGCGCACAACAAGGGATTTAAGTGCCTGATGGCTGAGGATGGCGAAAGCGGACTGGATATGGTAAAAACATACCTCCCCGACGCAGTGATCCTGGATCTGAGATTGCCCGGTATCAACGGCTGGCAGGTGTTGGAGTCCATCAAGAAAAATGCCAGTACTCGCCATATTCCCGTGCATATCCTTTCTGCTGAGGAAGAGAATATAGATGCATACAAGCTGGGGGCAATCGGTTTCCTGACCAAGCCAATCACGCTGGAAGATCTGGAGACTGTATTCCAAAAGATCGAAGCCATCGTCTCCGGCGGGATCAAGAACCTGCTGGTGGTGGAAGATGATTCGGCATTGCGGCACAGCATTCGTCAGCTACTGGACGGCTCTGATGTGCAGATCAGTGAAGCCGCCCATGGGCAGGCAGCCCTGGAGATGCTGCAGGCGCATCCATTTGATTGCATGATCCTGGATCTAAACCTGCCAGATATGACGGGCTTTGAACTATTGAACCAGATCAATGCAGATCCCAATATTCCGCGCAGTCCTATCATTGTCTACACCGGTAAAGCCATCACGGAAGAGGAAAATGCAGAGATCATGAAATACGCCGACAGTGTGATCATCAAAGGAGCCAAATCACCGGAGCGACTGCTGGACGAGACAGCTCTCTTCCTGCACCGTGTAGCTTCGGATATATCCAATGAAAAGCAAGCCTTAGGAAACGCGCCTGACCGCGATGCCGTCTTTATTGGAAAGCACATCCTGGTGGTTGATGATGAAATGCGCAATGCTTTCGCACTTTCACGCCTGCTGACAAGTAAAGGGCTCAAGGTCAGCATCGCCCGTAACGGTTTGAAAGCGCTGGAGATCCTCGAGTCGAGTGATAAGATTGACCTGGTATTGCTGGATATGATGATGCCCGAGATGGATGGATACGAGACTCTGCATCATCTTCGCTCCCAACCCCGCTTCAACAACCTGCCGATCCTGGCACTGACTGCTAAAGCAATGAAGGGCGACCAGGAGAAATGTATCAACGCAGGGGCGAGCGACTACCTCGCCAAGCCTATCGACGCAGACCGGCTCTTCTCGATGTTACGAGTCTGGTTGTATGCATAAGAACCCATCGAAAAATCAGGCGCTTGAATTTTATAGGTGAGAATATGAGCTATCAGCCCAAAATATTAATCGTTGACGATCGCGCAGATAATCTATTTACTCTGCAGCGTTTGCTTTCACCGTTGCAACTGGAAGTCATCGAAGCCAGCTCTGGCGAGGAGGCACTCGGCCTCACACTCGATCATGATTTCTGCGTAGCGCTGGTCGATATCCAGATGCCAGGCATGGATGGATACGAAATGGTGGAGTTGCTGCGGGGGAATACGAAAACCGCCAGCCTGCCGGTGATCTTCGTCTCGGCGGTGTACTCTGATGAATATCACCACCGCAAAGCCTATGAGAGCGGTGCGGTAGATTTCATGACCAAACCACTGAATCCACAGATCCTGTTCAGCAAAGTGAGGGTATTCATTGAGCTCCACCAGCAACGCCTCCAATTGCAGGAGATCGTGGCGCAGCTCTCGCTGACCAACCTGGAAGTGAGACGGCTGAATAGTAGCCTGGAAGAAAAGGTGCGCCAGCGCACAAGTGAATTAGAGACTACGCGCATGGAAGTGATCCGCCAATTGGGCCGGGCGGCGGAATTCCGCGACAAGGAGACCGGACAACATGTTGAGCGTGTCAGCCAATATGTCAGGCTGCTGGCGGTGGGAGCAGGTGTGGAACCTGCGCTGGTCGAGCTGTACTACACCATTGCGCCTTTACACGATATCGGTAAGATCGGAATTCCCGATCATATTCTGCTCAAGCCCGGCGCGCTCAGCGTAGAAGAAATGGAGATCATGCGCCAGCATGCTCGAATCGGTGCAGAAATCATCGGCGATCACCCGTCTGAGCTATTTCGCGTTGCCAGCACAGGCTGCCTGACCCATCACGAACGGTGGAATGGGTTAGGATACCCGCAAGGTCTGCACGCAGCAGGGATTCCGCTGATCGGTCGTTTGCTGGCGCTGGCAGATGTCTTCGATGCAGTGACTTCCAACCGGCCTTATAAAAAAGCCTGGACGATCGAAGAGGCGCGGCTTTTGGTGGAGGAAGAACGCGGCGCATATTTTGACCCGCTGCTGGTGGATATATTCCTCAGAAAATGGGATGATGTTGAACGAATCTATCACAATCTTGCGGATTGAGAATCGCGTGCCTGGTCTCGGATCAACTGGAGAGTCAATACTTGATGAGCGTGATATCTGAGATCCTGATCGTGGATGACCGCCCGCAAAACCTCTACACGTTGGAACGCCTGCTGAAACGGCTGGATCTACACGTGTTTCGGGCTACTTCAGGCAACGAAGCGCTTGAGCTGGCTATTGAACATGATTTTTGCGTTGCGATTGTGGATGTACAAATGCCCGAAATGGATGGTTATGAGCTGGTGGATCTGCTGCGTGGCTACGAAAAAACAGCCACGCTACCGGTGATTTTCGTCAGTGCTATTTTTTCGGATGAGTACCATCATCGCAAAGCCTATGCAAGCGGGGCGGTCGATTTTATCAGCAAGCCTTTTAATCCAGAAATTCTGCTGAGCAAGGTAAAAGTGTTCATGGATCTCTATCACCAGCGCCGCCGCCTGCAAGAACTGGTGGAGCAGGTTTCTATGCTCAACGAAAACCTGGAAGCGCTGGTGAACCAGCGTACAGCAGAATTGCAAAAGGCTTACCAAGCGCTGGAAAAAATGGACCGCAATAAATCCGATTTTATCAATATTGCTGCGCATGAGCTGCGTACACCATTGACCCTGATGATCGGATACAACGATATGCTACAGGAAATCACCAGCAATTTGCCAGAAGCACAGAGGATGCTGAAGGGGATTGCCAATGGGCAGGAGCGATTGTTGGAAGTGGTGGACAGCATGTTATATGTCTCAAAGATAGAGAACAACATCCTGGAGGCGTGCAAGCAGCCTGTAAGGATGATTGACATCCTTGCAAAAGTGCTGCGTGGCCTATCCAATGCTTTTGAGGAACGCAAGATCAGCTTGACAGTGGAGGGAATAGAGAATCTGCCCATCATGCTACTTGACCCTGAATTGATGGAAAAATTGTTGGATAACCTGATCACCAATGCGATCAAATTTACACCCGATGGCGGCAGGGTAAATATCCACGGTCAGATGATCGAGCCGGCTTCAGCCCCAGAATCGCGCAAGGTGCAGATGACCGTGGCAGATACGGGGATTGGGATCGATCCCAAAGATCATGAACTGATCTTCAAGAAATTCTTCCAGACCGGCCCTGTGGAGTTCCATTCCACCAGCCGCACGCGCTATAAGGGCGGCGGGCCAGGGCTGGGTCTGGCTATTGCGCGGGGGATTGCTATTGCGCACCATGGCAGCCTGTGGGTTGAATCTGCAGGGTACGATGAGGAAAAGCTTCCAGGCAGCGCCTTCCACCTGTTGCTGCCGGTGGAGACGAGAATCTAAGGTCCCGGTTTGGCTGGATAATCGCTCTTGCCTCACGGTTGACAACCTTCCTAATGGGGGGGTATGATTGATTTTATGAAAATCGGAGGCCCCGCATGAAGAAAACGATCATCCTGCTGGTGCTGGCGACCCTGCTGCTGAGCGGGTGCGCGAAGCCAACTGCTGAGGCAACCCCCACCCCCAGCGCAACCAGTGTCCCGCCAAGCGAGACGCCAAAGCCCAGTCCGACGTTGCGCCCAACCGGCACAGCCACCCCAGAGCCAACCGCCACGCTTGTCCCAACACCCACTGCCACCCCACTGCCGCTGACCTGCGAGGGCGACCAGGTCAAGTTCCAGGCAGATATCACTGTACCAGATGGAACAACATTCCAGGCAGGCGAGGCCTTTACCAAAACCTGGGGTGTAATCAATGCCGGTCTCTGCACCTGGGATGAACGCTACACGCTGCGCTTCATCGAAGGCGAACAGATGGGCGGTACGCCGGTAACCAACCTCAGCGCGCCGGTAGCGCCGAACGAAACACTCTCGCTCACCGTCAGCCTCAATGCTCCGCTTCTGCCAGGGGCTTACACTGGTCGCTGGGGGCTTTTTGACCCATCCGAGGCAATGCTGGGTGGCACTATCCCGCTTACACTCACAGTGATCATCAACGTTGTCGAACGCGCTGCAGGGCTCTTGCCACAATCGTTATATTACATCAACGACCAGGATGGGCAAGTTTGGCGCGTGGAATCAGATGGGCAAACCCAAACGCAGATCACATTTGCTGATGCCGATGTTACTGAGTTTGAGATCTCCCCCGTCACCGGCAACCTGGCATACGTCAGCGGTGGAGCGCTATGGCTGGCGAACGCAGCCGGAGGTGAAGCTCGCCTGTTAATTGAGACCGGCGCCAGTAATCCACTCTGGTCGCCAGACGGGCGGCGATTGGCGTACCAGTTCGAGGGGTTGAAGACATTCTCCACCGTGAACGGCGCGGGCGTGGCGCTGGTAGCGCTGGAAGAAGGCGATTCATGCGTTCCCCTAGCCTGGTCGCCGAATGGAAGCCAGCTTGTGGCTGAGTGCGTAACCCCACCGCTGGAATGCCCGTACAACGTGCTGTTTACCAGCACCACCCTCAGTGGTGAAAATTATCGCCGCTCCTTGTATGGGGGCAGTGTGGTGTGGAACCGTGAAGGCGGCTTAGTATACATTGCCCGCAACAGCGGCTGCTCTGGTGGACCGCGCCTGGGAATCGCCACCGCGCCGGGCGGCTCAGAGTTTGTGCTGTTGGAATCTCCGGAGGATACTTTTGCCATCCAAACACCGTTTATAGCACAAGATGGCAGCATGCTGGGATTCTACGCGGCGAGCTCGAATGACCTGCTAACGCTGAGCACGTTCGGCATCCTGCAAGTGGGCAAGGAGGTCACTGCCACTGCACTGCGCGAGGAATCCTACCGCATCAGCGAGGCGCTATGGATGCTGGATGGCAGCGGCGTGCTGGTGCGCGAGGAGAGCGGTCAGGTCTGGCTGCTTTTGCTGGATGGCAGCGAGGCACTGTCGATTGAGCTCTCAGGAGTGAACCTGCGCTGGGGGCCTTAAGCCAAAATGCATCGAGTTCGTCAATGGATTGCCTCGCCGAGCCTTCGCCAGTTGCTAATCCATTTAGGCCTGGCGTTCCTAACTGGTTTATTCTGGTATTGGGTGCTTTACAACCGCTTCCCACTGTACCTGTCGCACGTCAATTATATCTATTCAGCCGGTGGGGATGCTTTGATGCACCAGCTAGGGTGGGAATGGTTTCGCCAGGAACCGTGGAGCTTTCCATTGGGCAAAATTGCTGCCTACGGCTACCCATTCGGCACATCGGTCACCTTTACCGATGCTATTCCCCTGCTCGCAATTCCTTTAAAGCTGCTTTCCCCTCTGCTTGAACAGGATTTTCAATACTTCGGTATCTGGGAGCTTGCTTCGCTGGTGGGACAGGCGCTGGTGTGCATGCTGATCCTGAGCGAATTTACCCGATCTTACAGGGTCAAAGTGATGGGGGCTTCGCTGCTGATCCTTTCCCCGCTGTTGATCTTTCGCGCTTTCTACCACAGCTCATTGACCGCGCATTGGATCCTGCTGGCGGCGATCTGGTTCGTGATCCTGGAGTACCGGCAAAAAATGTGGCGCTGGGGATGGGTGATCCTCTTTACTGCAGCGGTATGGATCCACATGTATTACATACCCATGCTGTTGCCGTTGTGGTGCATCGGCATGTTCTTCCGCTACAAACGAGAACAGAAGCGCTGGAAGCTGGGGATCGATGCCCTGGGTCTGGTAGGTGCAACCCTCCTTGCGGCTTACAGCATTGGATATTTCACCCTCAGCTCACAATCGCTTTCGGCTTACGGCTTCGGCATCTGGTCGTGGAATCTCAACGGCTTCATCAACCCGTTCGCCTGGGCTTCCGCATATGTCAAGGAGATGGCCACCGGCACAGATGGGCAGTATGAAGGTTTCAGCTACCTGGGACTGGGTAACTTAATCCTCATTCCCATAGCAGTCTACCTGTTCGTCGCAGAAGACAAGTCACGCCACAAGCTGGCTTTTGGATGGCCTTTTTGTGCAGCGGCTGCAGTCTATCTAGTGTTTGCCCTTTCGAACAAAGCCTATTTCAACGACCATTTGTTATGGGATATTCCGCTGTCGGAGCAAGTGATGCAGGTAGCCAACCTTTTTCGTTCCTCAGCGCGCTTTATTTGGCCGGTTTTTTATTTCCTGGTCTTGTTCGGGATGATCAGCCTGGCTCGCAACATACGCTATCCGGCTGCTGTGCTGGCAGCGCTCATAATCTTACAGTTTGTCGATCTGCAACCGTTGATCCAGCCTAAGCGCCAGACCCAATTTGCCACCTACCAATCCCCCTTGCAGGCCGATTTCTGGCAGTCCGCTGCCCAGACCAACCGGCACCTGGTGATCATCCCAGAGAGACGATTATCGCTCCAGTATGAGCCTTTCGCTGTATATGCTGTCCACAACCACCTGACGCTGAACCTGGCTTATCTCACCCGCTATGATGCAGAAGCGTTTGCAGAGTTTGCCAACCAGACCTGGGCTGATCTGCAAGCTAATCAGCCGGATGCTGAGACAATTTACATACTGACCGATCCATCGTGGATCGAGGTTGCCAGGAACGAGCTGGCAGATGATATGCTGGTCTGTGATTTCTACGAGATTACCGTGCTACTCTCGCCGGAGAATGGCGTTACCAGAACAGGCATGGATCTCTCGTCTCACTGCGTTGGTCCCACGGTGGTTAACACGCAGATTGATCCATAATCAACCGGCTGAGGCATGGTGATGTGTGAAAGATCTCAACGGGCGTACGGCCTGTGCCACGGATCGTCAATGTATTCCATCATGCGATCCAGCGGAATGGCTTTACCCTCACCGGGGATGAAGAGGGTCTCATCCCGCATGCAGTAATATAAGGCTTCCCAACGCTCCATGGAACGTTGCCAGTGAGGCAGGTCTTCTTTTTGCCACTGCACCTGGCGGGTGCGGTAATCTACCATCTCGCGCTCAAAGCGGCGCTTGAGGAGCACACCGCCATAGAGCAGTAACGCCAGGATAAGCAAGGCTATCCCCGCAATGCATACGACAACCAGCGCGATGGGCGCCCAGTTCGGCAGGCCATAGCGGGTGGGCAAATCGCCGATCGCTTGTCCGACCCCTGGTTCCCCAAGAAAAGGAATCACGAAGAACAAGGGGAAAAAGAAGAAGGGGAGAATTGTGCTGCCACCCACCAGCACAATGAACAGGATGATGCCGTATTTAACCCCCGGATGGGAGGGACCAGCGGGCTTCTTGGGTGGCTGGAGTAAATTCCCTAATCGCGTGCGTGCCTCGCGCGGGATCGTGCGGTGGTGGATCATCCCATCTGCATCGGAATAGCTTTGGGTTTCTGTCCATTCTTTGGTATTGGCAGCGAACAGGCTGGTCACTTTCTGTACCTGGTCTGTGCGCCCACACTTGGGGCAAATCAGCTCATCTTCCGCCATACTGCACCGCCTTCACTAGTTCCTGGCACACGGATTGAACCCGGACTTTCCAGTTTCATTATACAGCATACTCACTTGATTCTACATCCGGTTTGATGTATGATCATAACGGAGGCTGACCTGGCGGGGAGTCGGATGCTTATCGCCTCTTATTCTCTCCTATCCACCCGCGTCGAATACCTATATTGCGGCAATATTGCCATCACAAGGAGTATGCCATGAAGCATAAAACTACTTTTGCAGTCTTGTTGAGCATCAGCATAGCCTTTGCCCTGCCCACGCTAGGCATGGCGCTGATCGGGGACCTGGATATCAGCGGCGTGGTAGACGACCCCGATATGGAGGTCGTCTCTGCCGCTTACGGCAGCCATTCCTGGAATCCGATCTCGCCCAACTGGAATGCGCTGGCAGATATTAACCAGAGCGACAAGGTTGACCTGGTGGATCTGACAATCTTTGGCTACAACTACGGCGACGGCTTCAACTTTCACGGGCCGCGGCGCGTCTCAACCAGCACCAATGTTTTCTTTCTGGATGCGGCAGCAGACAACATGGGCAATATCCACATTGTCTACGGCAAGGTAACCTCTTCCCCGGATGATCCTCTGTATTACACCAAGGTCGACTCAGCAGGAAATCCCTTGATCGAAGATCTATGGATCGATAATGGCAATGATCCGCGCCTGGCAGTGGACGAGCAAGGGACTGTGCACATCGTATGGCAGGCGGAATATGATGATGCCAATGACAAGACAGGCGTGCTATACACCCAACTTGATGCCGAGGGACGCGCTCAGGTGTGGCAAAAGGTGGTCTGCGATTTCTGCGAGATGCCCGCCATCGACACGGACAGTTACGGGCATGCGCATATTGTTGCGGTACATGAGTCACGTCCGCATGTGCTGTACATGATCCTGGACAGCATCGGCACCCCGCTGCTCACGCCCACGCGCATCAACACCCAGTACGGTTCCAGTTACAGCAGTCTAAATCCCGAGATTGCCATTGGCCCCGACGGTGCGCGGCATATCCTTTGGTATGAGGACACCCCCGGTGAAAGCGGGGAGCTGTTCTACACGCGCATCCCCGTCGGCGACATCCCTTCCATTAACCAGGCACTTGTGACCCATATCACTTCCTGGAACAGTCACCGGCTGGCTATCGAAGCAGACAGCCAGGGCGCGGCGCACATCCTATGGCATGATTACCGCGAAACGAGCGATACGGTTGGCTCGATCTTCTGGAAGCGGATCAACCCGGATGGGACGATGACGAATGAAATCCAGATCACCAATGGCTGCTATCACGAAACGCCGCTGGTGGTCACATTCTCCATCGACGACCAGGATCGTCTCCATTACGGGGCGCGCAGCGAGAAGATTGATGTCGGTTACGGCATGATCGACCGAGACGGGGGCATCTTGATCCCCTACCAGACAGTTTATTATCATGACAGCTCTGCTCCTCGGGTAGTCTCTCTGCCCGATGGACAAGCAGCAGTGGCATTTGTCGAGTATAACGGGCAATATGGGGTCAACCCGGTGTTTGTCATGTCCACGGTGGCGGACCCGGCATCTTTTGACACAACCCGCCCCGATCTGGTGATCGATCGGATGCATGCAGGCGCCAGCCCGTGGATCGCCCGCATCGTCGATCAGGCAACCATCACAGTGACGGTGAGCAACGGTGGATGGGTGGACGCCAGCGATATCACGCTGACCTTTGAGGAGACCGTGGGGGGAACTTCCATCGCCCCGGAGAGCATCGCCAGCATACCCCAATACGGCAGCGTAACGGTAGTGCGCACCTTTGATATCCCCGATTTTGAAGATGTCACCGCGATGCCGATCCGCATCGAGGCGAGCACGAGCACAGCGGAGACCACGCTGGTGAACAATGTGCTGACACTGACGATGGGGATCATCCCCCCGGCGCACAGCTTCGACATCAGCGTGGCATCCTTCGATGAGACCTACGCCCCCGACGACCGCAACTTGGCTGCATACCTGATCAGCGGGACGCTGACGCTGGAAGTGCCCTCACTGGGCTACGAGGCGGAGGTCACCTCCACCCACGCCTATAACGGCTTCATCGGTGTGCCGCTGGACCCAGCGGGCGGCGCGACGATGACCACGCTGGTGCACCTCACACTCACCGCCCCCGGATATACCACAGCGGTGCAGGATGTGACAGCGGCGCGCTTCGCCAGCGACCCGTACCGGGTCTTGCTCACGCCAGCATCGCCGGTGAAGATGTACGTAAACCAATGGGGGGAGATCCAGGGCGTGGTTTACACCGGCACCACCACGACGCCTCTATCAGGTGTGACCGTGAACCTGGATGATGGGCGCAGCACAACGACCAATGCCAACGGGGAGTACTCCTTCACCAAGGTAGTCAGCGGGAGCCATACGATCGAGACCTGGCATGCGGGCAATGCCCCCACGAGCAAAACAGTGCAAGTGGTCACCAGCGGAACGGCGACACCTACGATCCAGATGCCGCCGACCACGCGCGGCTACGTACGCGGGGTGGTGACCAACGACCTGGGACGGCCTTTCACCGGTATCACGGTCGTATTCAAGGGGGATGGCAGCCAAATCGACACGGATGTGACCGATGACCAGGGCGCCTTCTCTTTCGAGGTAGCCGATGTTCATGCTTATACCTCCTACACGCTCGAGGCCACCTGCGGAATCTGCGATCCGTTTGTGAGCACCTCCTTTGCTCCACTGGCAGGCATCCCGGAGATCTACGATTTCACCCTGCATTGGACGGTCACGACGGCTGATCTGCAAACCAACGCTGACGTCACCTCATGGGAGCAGGTGGAACGCTACAACAAGCTGGATGAGGACAATTTGAATGTGGGGCAACTGATCCTGTACAAGGTTGCGGATGCGGTGAACAAGCTGGAAAACTACGAGGTGGATGTGTGGTGGGGCGAATACCATTACGCCCTGGGATTGAACTATAATGAAAGCGGGGGCACCTACACGATCCAAAACCTGGGCATAGACCTGGCGAATTACGGGATGTATTCCTACGATGTGCAGGGTGGCAGTTACCACGCAGGAGTCGAAGATATCAACCGTACCTCGCTGCGGGTAGAACGGGTGGACCTGGTGCAGATCGACAGCAACCACAACGTCAGCGGGGATGCGCTGTGGTATGACGATACGATGTGGTACGCCAACAGCGAGGACGGCACACCCACCTGGCAAATGTATGATATCTCGACCGCCGCTGAAAGCTGGAGCACGGTGGCGGTGCGAATCTTCCTGCGCGTGGGGCAGTACACCAACGAGAATGCCACCCATTGGAAAGCCTGGGCGCCGCCAGTGGCGGTTGCCTCACTCAGCGGCTCTGGGTCGGGGGCTGGGACAGATTACCAGGTGCTGATCTGGGACCTATCCAGCAACAGCGTGGATGTGTTTAAATCGATGGCTTATTATGCTGACGTGGTCGGCGGGGCTACGGCAACTTCCGAGGCGGTGATCGAGCCGCAAGCGGTTTCCAGCCCGCAGGCAGTGACGGTGAGCTTGGAATTCCCCAATCCATTGCCCGCCCGCATCGGCTCGCCTTTCCCGGTGGATGTGGTGATCTCGGGGGCAAGCGATTCGCCTGTCTTTGCCATCGAGTTCGGGATGAGTTTCGACCCGGCATACCTGCAGGTGATAGAGGTGGTGGGGGGCGAGGACTTCGACAGCATTTACGGGCCAGGATGGGGCGTCACGCCGGCGCTGGAGGAGGTTAGCGCCAGCGGAAGCCTGAGCGGGGCAGCGGCGGTGCGCCTGGGATCAGTGGGAGGGATCAGCGAGGGAGTGGTGGCGCGGGTGTACTTCATGCCACGGGCGGTCACCGACCTGACGAGCGTGGCGCTGGAGGATGTGCTGCTGGCTACAGAAGGGGCAGAGACCTTCTCGGCAGGCACGATTGGTCCCGGGCTGGATCTGGAGGTTGACCTGGCACGCCTGCTCTTGCCAATGTTGTATAAATAATCCAGGAAAAGTTTTTTCCTGCTGGCTAAAACAAAACCAACAGGATGCAAGGATGAAAGGGGGTTATCCAGAATCCTTGCACACTGTTCTTGTTCTTCCGCAGGGAGGCAGCGATTTCGATGTAAAATAACACGGCGCTATATGTCGAACACATCCAGGAGAAAGCTATGAGCGAAAAATTCCGCTTTCGGGCAGTCATTGAGGATGCAGGCGGGGGTGGAGCAATGGTGAAGATCCCCTTCGATATGGAGCAGGCCTTCGGGAAAAAGCGGGTCAAGGTCAAGGCGCTGATCGAAGGGGAGGAATATCGCGGCTCACTGGTGCGCATGGGAGAGCCCTGCCACATCTTAGGTATCCGCAAAGAGATCCGCGAGAAGATCGGCAAGGGCATTGGGGATGAGATCGAGATCGTAGTAGAAGAAGATAACGAGCCGCGGGTGGTTGCAATTCCCCCGGATGTGCAGCAAGCGCTGATCATGACCCCACAGGTGGAGGCATTATTCTCCAGGCTGGCTTACACCCATCAAAAAGAGTATATCGAATGGATCGAAGAAGCAAAACGGGAGCAGACCCGGCAAGATCGCATCAGAAAAATGATCGCGATGCTCCAACAAGAGAAAAAGAAACATTAGGAGAAGAGGCGTCACATGAAAAACATTCGCGGTATCTTTCTGATCTCAATGCTCATCACCATCATCAGCCTCGGCATCGTTGTGGTTGTTGCGCTCTCGGAATCGGGATTTAAGTTAGGCGAAACGAGCATCTCGGAGCTGATCGGCAACGAGGATACAGTGATCGTCTTCATTGCCCCACTGATCTTGCTGATCGTAGGCGCCTCGATGATTCCTTTCTGGCGACTGATCTTCCCGATGCAGATCAAGAACGGGGTGAAGGCGGACGCCAAGGTGCTGGAAGTCCATGATACGGGGGTGACGATCAACGACAACCCCCAGGTGGGGTTGCGCCTGGAGCTGCGCACACAGGAAGGCGCCACGTTGGAGGTGGATACTAAGACCATTGTCTCACGGTTGAGTGTGGCAAACGTGCAAGCGGGGGTCATTGCCAATGTGATCTACGACCCGCTCAAGCCGCAGCGCCTGAAGGTGGAGTCGTTCGAGATGCCGGCGCCCGCCCCTGCCCCAGTGGAGGAGGCCAGCGAAGAGCGCCCGCCCAGCACCACCGAGCGCCTGCTGGAGTTGAACGACCTGCGCGCGCGCGGCCTGGTGACGGAGCAGGAGTTCCAGGCAAAGCGGGCGGAGATTTTGAAAGGACTGTAGTTACATCGAGATATCTATGCGCAATCCGTCAAATAAACTCATCTATTTTGCCCTCATTCTTTCAATGCTTGCCGCGGCATGCGGGAAAGCGACGATCACACCTGCCAGCGAGCCAGCACTGACTGCGGCTGCGCCGGAGCCCAGCCAGACCCTACCTGCGACTACTGCAGACACGGCAAGCGAGACGCCCGTCCCAGCGCAACCCAGCCCAACGGCGATGCTCTCTGCTACCGACCTGCCGCCCTCTGCAACCAGCCCCACTGCTCCACCCATCTCAGGCGATGGGCTGACCTTCACCGCGGCTAACCTGGAGGGGATGGAGGAGCTGACCGCGCTTAGCAATGGCAAGCTGGGCTTCATCACGGATGTGCTCTGGGCGCCGGATGGGATGCACCTGGCACTGGCAGGGCGATTGGGCGTGGGCTGGATGGATGTGGCCACCATGGAGATGGTGTGGGTATCCGCAGAGGCGCCGCAGAATGCGACTCTGCAGATCACCCCAGATGGGAAGCGCCTGCTGGCGCTCAACCGCAACGGAGAGGCGCAACTGCTGGACACCGCCAACGGGCAGGAGTTGGGCTCGCTGGCAACGGTAATCGCCAATGCAACGGCGCTCAGCCCAGATGGGTCGATGCTGGCAGTGGCTTTCGATGACAGTGTGCAGATCGTTCCCTTCGCCACGCGCATCACCGAGCAAACACTCTATGCCAGCGAGACCGCGGCTCCCATCATTACGCTGGCTTACAGCCCAGACGGCAAGCGCTTGCTGGCAGGGTGTGTCGATGGCGATGTGCAGGTGTGGGAGATCGAGAGTGGCGAGCTGAGACGGGATTTTGATAGCGGAATGCCGGATTACTATTTCTGTAGCGTCCCAAATACCTCCAGCGGGGGCTGGCTGGCGCTGACCTGCCAATGGCCCTCGAACGATTACAACACGGTGAACCACGAGATCTGGCTCTGGGATCCCGCCAACGACGAGAAGCAGAATTTCTACACGATCACAGACGATAACGCCACCGGCTACTACGATTTTACCTTTGGTCCCGGGCGCACACGCATGGCTGTGCAGGCAGGCGGGCAATTGGAAGTATGGACACTGATCGACGGCTTTTACCGCGTGGGCGAGCTGCCGGTAGAGAATTATCTCACGGTGGATTTGGACCCCTCCACCCAAGGACGCCTGCTGGCAGTGCGCACCTGGAATGGGGTGCAGATCTGGGACAGCGACTCTGCTACGCTGCTGAATGAGTATGCCCCGCCCGGCTCCAACGCGGGTGTGGTACATCTGGCGTTCAACCCCGCCCAGGCGCGGGCGCTGGCGCTCGGGCGGAGTGACGGAAGTATGGAAATCTGGGATGTGAGCCAAAGCCAGCTCTTGCATACCCTGGAAGCCTTCGCGCCGGTGAATGGCATGCCAGACCCGGTGGTGGGTTTAGCCTATTCCACCGATGGGCAAACGCTGGCTGCAGGCAGCACGGCAGGGATCGTGCACGTTTGGGACATGGCCGGCGAGACGCCCGCGCTGACCGGCGAGGTAGCCTTGCAGCGCTCGCTTAAAGCCCTGGCGCTCAGCCCGGATGGAAAAACCGTGGCGCTATCCTACTACACCGGCATGTCGGGCGACCTGATCGACCTGTGCGACTCTCAGACCCTGGAACAGAAGATGGAGATCGTCACGTACCCGGTGCCCATCTCCGTCTTTGCCTTCAGCCCGGATGGGCTGACGCTGGCAGCCGGTGGATCGGAAGGACAGATTCAGTTCTGGGCGGTCAGCAACGGCACGCTGCGCCAGACGCTGGAGACAAACTCAGGCGAGGCGGTGAATGCGCTGGCATACAGTGCGGATGGCAAGATGCTGGCAGTGACCAGCGGGGAGAAACTGCAGGTTTGGGACCTTATCCAGGGAAAACTGATCCGCGGCTGGAAGGATGTGGAAATTGAGCTTGCGCTGGCATTCCATCCTGACCAATGCTCGCTGGCCTCCTCAGTGGCACAGTATGTGGATGTGCTCGACCTGGCGAGCGGTGAATTCTTTCTCAGCCTGACCAATGGGTCAGACTGGGATACGGTGAACGACCTCGCCTTCAGTGCGGACGGCAGGCTGCTGGCAATCGGCAGCCAGGACGGCCTGGTTTCGATCTGGGGCGTGGCTGGAGCATTACAGCGGGCAGGCAGCCCGCCCGAGCCGCTCTGCCACAGCATCCCCCCAGCTCCCACCGCCACCCCCACCCTGCCTCCTACCCAAACGCCGCTCCCCTCGCCCACACCGGTTGTGACGGCGACCTTCACGCCCACGCCGTACGTTCTCACCCGCAATCTCTACCTCAGCGATCCGCACCTGCGTGGCGACGATGTGCTGGCATTACAGGAACGGCTGCTGGCGCTGGGGTACAGTGAGGTGGAGGCAGCAGACGGCGATTTTGGCACCCTCACCGATGGGGCGGTGCGCCGCTTCCAGGAGTTGAATGGGCTAGAGGCAGATGGCGTGGTCGGTCCGATGACCTGGCAGGCATTGTGGAGCCCCGAGGCGGTGCGCGGGGACTAGATGGAAAGGAACGACCTCGCAGGCGAAAAAACCTGCGAGGTCGTTGGTTATAACCCTAGAAAATCAGGGCATGGGGGAACGATAGATCATTGGCAACATGTAGCGATAACCCGCCGGGGCAACAAGCACTTCAAAGGTGAGCTCGTCCATACCACCATCGTCGTCCAGCAGGGTCACGGTGACAGTGTAGGTACCAGCAGCCGTGTAGGCATGGCTGAGCGGGTAGGCTTGTGTGCCCTCTGGCAGCGGGATGGTCTCCGTCAGGCCATCGGACCAGGCCACGGTGAGGGTATGCACGTCGAGCCAGCCAGCGTCGAGGAATGCTGCGGTGACTGTGAAGATTTCACCCGTCTTAACGCTCAGATCGGCGATGGGGGAAAGCTCTGGAGCCACATTTGCCACCGTTACCAGCAGCCAGTCTGAGCCGACACCGCCCAGCTCATCGGTGATAGTGAGAGTGACCGTGTAGGTGTCGTTATCCCCATAGCTATGCGTGGGGGTCAGCGTACCGGTCACCATCGCGCCGTCACCGAAGTTCCAGGTAATCTCTACGGCAGCCGGAGCGTGCAGGCCAGGATCGTTATACGCGCCGGAGAAGGCGACTTCAGATCCTTCATCAGCCACGAGATCGGCGCCAGCATTCACCAACGGATCATCGTTCACCGAGCCAACATGGATGGTTACGGTAGCAATGTTGGAGTCAAGATCACCATCATTGACAGTAAAGGTGAAGGTGTCGGTGCCGTTCCAGTTCACATCGGGCGTGTAGGTGAAATGGGGCGCAAAGCCAGTCAGGGCACCGTGCACAGGCACGCCGACCTGCCAGGTGAGCGCTGAGCCCTCCACATCGGTAGCGGTCAGGGTGACATCGACGGCGGTATCTTCGTCAGTATTCACTGTCTGATCGTCTGCCTCGGGGGCATCATTCACCGGCGAGATAGTGATGGTCACCGTGGCAACATTGGAGTCGACTGTCTCATCATTGACATAGAAGGTGAAGCTATCGGGGCCGTAGTAGTGAGCATCCGGAGTATAGGTCAGATTTGGAGCAGTACCACTCAGTATGCCGTGATCCGGAGCGCCGACATGCCAGGTCAGCGTATCGCCATCGACATCATTGACAACCAGGTTGATATCTATAGCGATATCCTCTGGGGTGGTAACCGCCTGATCTTCGGCCGTTGGATCATCATTGACCGGATTGACTGTGATGGTGACAGTCGCTTCATCAGTCCATGGTGCTCTGATCATTGGATACGTGACGAGTTGGTAGGTGAAGGTATCGGTACCGAAAAAGTTTTCGTTGGGGATGTATTCGAACGAGCCATCACCCATCAAACTCACCTGGCCATTGACAGGGGGCGTGAGGAGAGCGGTGGAGAGGTTGTCTTCATCCACATCTTCATCGTTTGCCAGCACACCTGGAGCGGGCACGGTCAATACTGTGTCCTCATCGGTGGTGTACTCATCATCCACTGCAACGGGATCATCATTCACTGGAGCGACAATGATGGTCACGGTAGCAATGTTGGAGTCCAATTCGCCATCGTTGACGGTGAAGGTGAAGTTGTCGGTACCGTTCCAGTCTGCATCGGGTGTGTAGGTCAGGTCGGGAGCGATGCCGCTCAACGTGCCGTGAGCAGGATCGCCAACATCCCAGGTCAAGCTTCCCGGATAGAGGTCCGTTGCGGTCAGGGTGATCTCCACAGCGAGATCTTCGTCGGTGTACACTGTTTGATCATGAGCAACAGGCAGATCATTGAAGGTGATCTCGACGGTCACATCATCGGTGTAGCCATACTCATCGGCTACCGCACCGGTGTAGGTGTAAGTGCCAGGCAGGTAGCTGCCATTGATGCGCAGTGGTTTGTCACCGCCACCCGTCAGGTAGGTCAGCCCGTCCACCAGGGTGTAGTCACTCTCAGCCACCAGCAGGTAGAAGATCGGCTCGTTCCCGTTGATGATCTCCCACATATATGGCTGCCAGGGCTCGTCATAAGGCGGCGTGCCATCCACACCACGCCCTGCCCAGTAGGTGAAGAAGTCTGCCGGGTAGGTATCCACATAGAATGGATGGTATCCATCAGCCAGTGGACGGTTGACCACCAGGGTGTTGGAGTCGAGGTAGTACCATTCCACTGCAGGATCGAGCACCATGGTGAAGCCGTCTGCATAGCTGCCGGGTACTTCTTCCCATGCAACCTGATCCGTCGACTGCCATAGATCCAGGTCCGTCAGCGCCAGGGGATCCAACACGGTGAGGGTAAAGCAAATCTGTTCGTTATCCACATCGATGCAAGCAGTGTCAGCGCCAGCCGTTGCAGGAGCAGTGTAGGTGGACGCCGTCTCGCCATCGGTGAATGTGCTGGCCTCCGGATCAAAGCTGCCGTTGGTGGCGTTGAATAAAGCCGGTGTGGTATCAGGGACAAAACCACCCGCTGAGGTATCGACATCGTCCGAGTTCCAGATCAGGTCTGCGTTCAGCGTACCATTCGCACTGATAAGGATTCCCAGCGGATCAAAGTCTGCAGAGAGCACCAGCCAAGGGTCGGCATCGACGAGGGCATCCACCGGATCGCAATCTACACCACCCGGGCCTTCATTGCAACCGAACCAGTTGTTCTCTGCCATGACGGCTGGTGCAGTTGAGGTGATGGCATATTCATTGCCCACAATGCGGTTGTATGCAGCAACCACGGTGCTGGTATCACTGCCGTCATAACCAATAGAAATCCCGCTTGTGTTGTTTAACAACGTATTCTCAAGGATTGTTCCTTGGGTTCCTGCGCCGAAGTACGTTGTGATCAGGATGGCAGCAGATGTAGATCCATCACTGGAGGCCACGCCCAGGTTATTGGTGATGGTGTTGCCTTCAATCGTAGCAACGGCACCACCACCAAGCTCAATGGCGTAGTCCAACCAATCCCCAGCGCCTTTGCCTGTGTAGGTGTTACCTACAATCAGGGCATCGGTAACAGAAGAGCCAAAGGCAATCACGCCAACGCGGCCGATATTGGAGAAGGTATTCCCCATAACGGTCATATTTTCAAACAACACGACTGCCAATCCATCGTATCCAGGATAAGCAATATTCTGGATTACATTGTTCGCGATCGTGCCGGTGCCAAAGGAGCGAATCCCCTGCATGATCTGATAACCGGCGCCATCAAGCGTGAGGCCGGAGATATTGAACTCGACACCCGCATTCACCAGGAACCAGCCACGAGCATCGCCGGAGCCGCCAGTATTGGCAGTGGGCTGGACAATCGTTGTGTCGCGATCCTCACCGATCAGGGTAAGATCTTTGGAGATGGCGATCTGCCCTATTTCAGGATAGGCGCCGATCATGACATAGGTTGTGCCAGGGTCAGCCACTGCACCAATCGCCTCCTGAATGGTGTCAAACGCATCATAACCGATGATATGAACACCTGCACCAACCGGGAAGGAAGGCGTCACTTCAGTACCATCGGGCAGACCCACCCAATCATCATCCGCCCAGGTGATCAGCGGGGTTTCAACCGTGACTGTGCTGCAGACAGTCTCATTATCCAGCACAGTACACAAGATGTAGTCTCCCCCTGCCACCGGCAAGGTTACCTGGGTATCAGCCAGCCCGAGGGTCAGCAAATCGCTATCGGGGTCAACCAGCTCTGCCGGCGTGAAGCCCACCAGGGTAGTTTCTGGCAGGTAACCATCGCCTGTGGTATCGCCCAGATCGGAGTTATCGGTCAGGTCGGCTGTGAGGGCAAAGGTTGCGCCAGGATCAGCCGTCGCCTCTGCACCGCTCAGGTTCATCACCAGCCAGGGATCGGCATCCAACGAGCCGCTTGTGGCATTGTTGGCAAGATCACAGCCGCCTGTTCCCGCCGGGCCCTCGTTGCAGCCCCACCAGTTGTTTTCGACCAACACAGCCGCTGTAGATTGATTGACTACGCCGCCGTAAGCAGAGCCATCCGTTCCGCTGTAGGTCTGCAAGTTGCCATAGATGCGGTTCAGGCGAATGACAACGTTGGTCGGACCGGAATTATCCTTGCCTAGCTCACCTACGCGAATTCCGCGCTCGTTGCCGGTGAAAGTGCCATTGGCGATCAGCACATGATCCAAAGTGGCAGGATAGGTGCTATATGAACCATCGCTGCGCGCTTTGACAGTGAGACCTACGCCTTCCTTCGCGCCGCCGAGTGCATTGTCGGTGACCGCAGGGTTAATGAAGGCGATATTTTGATATGTACCGGCCTTTAAATTAATATCGACGCCAGCCATCCAGGGAACAAAGTAAGATGGTAAAACGCTGCCATCGAAGCCGTTCTCGCTGATGGTGCAATCGGTAAAGGTGGCGTCGGTGAGCTTTTCGGCGTAAATGCCCTTATGGTTGTTGTGATTGAAGATGGTATTGGTGACGACGACATTGCTGACCGTGCTGGTATCTGCACTGACATGTTTCTGGAAATACCAACCATAGGTTAAATTATTGAAGGCACTGTCAACAACCGTCAGGTAATCGAGGGTTGAGGTTAAGTCCACATATAAGCCACGTTCCTGCTCAGTGGAGGGGTTGGTATTGGTGCCAATCACCCAGATGTTATCGAGCAAGAGGTAGCTCACATTCGTGCCTGTGGCTTCGGTGAAGCGTCCGACGCTGACACCTGCCTGCCCCACAGGCAACAGGCGCATATCCTGCAGCAGGATGGGCTGGCTCTGAGAAAGCCCCGAGGCAGCGATCTGAAAGACGCCTACCTTGCTATCAAAGGTAGCCGGCGTGGTGACGATCGTATCGCTTGCAGTATCGCCGCTGCCAGCGCCGATGATCTCCACATAGGTATCCACGAGGATGTTTTCCTGGTAGGTTCCAGCAGCGACATAAACCGTGCTGCCTGAGACCATGTCCACGCCTTCTTGAATGCGCCCTACGGTGCCGGTTTGCGGGCTGTCATTGTCCACCCACAGGGTGTCGAAATCGCCCTGGAAGCCTGGGTCGCTGGAAGTGTCGGAGCCGGTATCGAGCCAGGGGGTGTAGTCAACATGGGCGCTCACCAGCCCATTGGTCAGAGCGGGGTCATTGCTACCCAACCAGTTGCCAGAGGCGTCGATATCGCTGCCGGTGAGGTTGCTGATGACGAGGGTGTTGGCGTCAAAGCTGTTGTTGAAGATGGGGGCAGAAAGGGTGGCAGTGGCGCTGATCACCACGCCTGTGCCCATATCATCGACAAAGTTTTCTGTCAGATCGAGCAGCGTGCCACCATCGCGCACCATCACACCGGTTTCGGCGTTGGAGAGATCACTGTTGGCGATGGCTGCTACACTGGAAGCAACAACATCCACACCGATCGAGCCAATGTTGCCGGTGCCGGTATAGGTGAAATCGGTGATAGCGACATTACCATTTGTATTGAGAGCGACACCGATGGCGACATCGTCTGCTACATTGCCGTCGAAGATGACGGGGAGCAGGCCACTGGCTACACTGAGCCAGGAAAAGCCCACATTGGCGCCCTCCACGTTGTTATCAGAGAAGGTGACGGTGGTGGAGGCGCTGGAATGGGAGGTGACCCGGAAGGCAGCCTGTTGGTTCAAGTCAGGGTCATTGCCAGCATCCAGGTTGGTGAAGGTGTTGCCACTGACCAGGATATCGCTGCTGTGCGCATGACCGTTTTCCCACAAGCCGCGAAGCCGGGCAGGATAGTTTGCATCCTGGGCATTCAGAACATTAACGGTGTTGTTAATGATCTGCAGCCCGTCGTAACTATCACCGCCGTGGGTGTTGGACTGAAGGGCGACTTCGGAAGAGTAGCCATACCAGATCGTGGGGGAGGCAGTCGAATGACTGGTGCCGCCGCCATCCAGGTCAATGATGTTGTTGGATATGGTTTGATCTTTCCCATAGGCCAGGTGGATGCCGATATTCTGATACTGGTCATTGGGGTAGTCCACGCCGTTGAGATCTTGAGCGACGCGCAAATGGTTGTTGTCAATTGTGGTACCCAGGTATTGATTGGCGCCGCCGCCGTAATAGAAACTTATGGGTACATCAAAATCATATATCTGAAGGTTAGAGATCGTCCAGTACTGGTTCATGCTGGGTGTGCCGTACCAGATGCCAAAGAAACCTTCCATATCCACGTCACCAAGATCGCCAGGGCCTTGCACGGTGGCATCGCCGAGGCTGCTTGCAGTGATGGTCACATGGCTGGTGTTCTGCGGGCCCATGATCCAGTAATCATCCACGTTGCCCGCGCTGCCATCAGCACCCAAGGCCCAGCTACCCAACGCATAGGGCTGATCCCAGTCAAAGGTGCCATCCAATGTGATCGTCTGATTGGATTGGACACAGGAAATGGCGTTGGCGAGAACGCGGAAGTCGTTCTCTGCCTCGCTGACATCGCCCACAGGTGTTACGGTAAAAGCTGCAGGGAGCTGCCAGCCAGTCGTTGCGCCGTCATCGTCAGTGTTGTAAACCATCCAGGGGGCAAAGGACACACCATCTGAAACTGCCCCACCCCCGCCGCCGGGGTTGTTGGTATGGGCAGGCCCAGAGATATCGTCGAACCAGTTACAGGTGGCGGTCAACGTGTGCGCTGCATCCTGGCTGGCGATCGAGGCAGTAGTATCCGAGAAAGCATTATTGAGCACGACCACCTCTCGGGCATCTGCGGGATTGGCTCCAGCTGCGCCGATGAACAGGCCAACACCAGGATAGGGCGGGTTATAGGGATCTGTGTATCCCGGATTGACTGAGCCGACAATGTTGTTGGTGACCGTTACATTCTGTGGGGGCGTGGTCGGCGCTGAACCAGTGGGAGTCACCTCGATGCCATAGGCCCAGCCGGCCGAAGTGATATTGCTGATTCCGTTCAGCGTTACGATCACTGTATCCACCACACCCTGCACCATAATGCCATCGGCGCCACCGTAGGGAGCGCCAGCAGGGTTGTTGAGATTTTGGATCGTGTTTCCGGCCACGGTGATATTGGTGATGGCGGGGGCACTTCCATTGTAAATATGGATGCCCTTGATCGTGCCGCTGCCGTTGCCGGTCATATCGGCAATTAAGTTACCGGTGATCGTGGTATTGCTGGCAGAGACAAAGATGCCAGCCGCATTAGCGGTGACATTCCCCGGGACAACTTTAAGCTGGTGGACAGTTGCACCGGCAGTACTTACAGTGACATTGCCATTAATGACTGCTGCATTTGCACTGGAGGGGAGATTATCGCCTTGCAGGGTGATGTCTTTGTTCACAGTGACCGCTTCAGAATATGTCCCTGCCGCGACATTGACTGTGCCACCTGATGCGACTGCATCGATACCGTTCTGGATGGTGGCAAAATGGTCATAACCCCAGCCAGGGGTGGAAGAATCAAAATCATCATCTACATAAACGGTTGTAGGAACAGCCTGTGGCGTGTAGGTGAGAGTGGTGCTGGCAGTCGCCCAGCCGCCTTCATCTTCTGAAACTGCCGCGGCACCTTCCCCGCTGGCGCGAACCCAGTCTGTATCAGTGCCATCGGTATAGGCAAATTTGTACCACACCTGGGTTGCCTGGGCAGGAACATTGACTTTCCAGCTATCCATTCCAGAGCCACAATTTGCCTCCCAGGTAAGCGCAGCCGCTGTCCAATCACCTTGCACAGCAGCGCTAGCATTAATCGTATAGTAGAGTGTGATGCCAGTCAGGTCAAACTGGTAACTGCGCGCCCGAACAACCACACTCTGCGTAAGCGATGGATTTGCCGGGGGATAGCGGTAATTAAGCGCTTCTTCCCCACAAACATTGCTGCCGGGGGCATGCCCTGCGCCATCCCACTGAACAGTGTTGTCATTGGTGGCTGCCAGAGCAGTGCCCGTAGGCATGAAACCCACCAACAGGATGATAAGGCCCAGCATTAAGCCAATGCGAACATGATGTTTCATCAGAATCCTCCCAAGGTTAGATTATCCAATAGATTTCTGGTCAGGGATAACCAGGGCAATCATCCCGCTAGCACCTGGCATAAGGAAAAACCCTTACCCTGATATAGAGCATAACATATTGATAGTGGTGTAAATAAAAATTAATTGTCGATTCACCCCTCACGCATAGAATTATATTGCAATTTTTACGTTGCATGCAATAATATAGTGCCATAATATTTCACCAATGCATAGTGATGATATACTTTACGAATACTGACATTCTTCCCGATCGTGTCACCCCTGATTAAGGATGATGTGAATGCGCGGCAGTTTGCAGAATGACCCGCATAAGGGGCAAGTTATGGAGCCCTGTGAAATGTGCTGGGATGGAAATGTTGAGTTTCCTTATAGAAGAGGAGGCGATATGTACACAACCGATCAATACGAAGGGATGATAGCAGAGACGGTGATGATGCCGGGGGCGCAGGGCGAATGGATCAACGCCTATTACGCTCGCCCATTGGGCAGCGGACCGTTCCCGGGGATGGTGGTGGTGCACCACATGCCCGGCTGGGACGAGTGGTACCGCGAAGCAACGCACAAATTCGCAGCCTACGGTTACGCGGCCCTCTCACCTAACCTGTACTACCGGTCGGGGCATGGGACGCCAGAAGATGTGGCTGCCAAAGTGCGCGCGCAGGGAGGCATCCCCGATGAGCAGGTGGTGGGAGACCTGGCAGGCGCGCTGGCGTTCCTGCTTGCCCAGCCCACATGCAACAGCAAGGTGGGCATCTGGGGCACCTGCTCAGGTGGCAGGCATGCCTACCTGGCAGCCTGCCGCACGCCGGGCTTTGCGGCGGTGGTGGATTGCTGGGGGGGAAGAGTGGTGATGACGCCAGAGCAGCTCAACGCCAATTTTCCGGTGGCGCCGCTTGACTATACTAAAGATCTCTCCTGCCCGCTGCTGGGCTTGTTCGGCGAGGAAGATACCAGCCCCTCCCCAGAACAGGTGGCGATCCACGAGGCCGAGTTGCAGAAATACGGCAAGGAGTACGAGTTCCATATGTACCCTGGCGCAGGGCACGGCTTCTTTTACCATAACCGCCCGGCATACCGCCAGCAGCAGGCGGTGGATGGATGGATGCGGTTATTCGCTTTCCTGGGAAAGCATCTGAAGGACTGATCGGAGGACAAGATGTGCACGATGATTGCCAAACAGATCGAGATCGAAGGCAGCGGCAAATCCATGGATGGCTGGTTCACGCTCCGCCAGGCTGCCGTGTCGTATGACCACACCTTTCACGCGCCATTCGTTTATGGGCTGAACATCGATTTCACCGACCAGGAGTCCGGAGTGGGAGCGCGTGTAGCGGTGGAGCTGAGCGCAGAGGCTGCCCGGGCGCTGGTGGCTACAATCGAAGCGGTGCTGGCACAAGCGGAGGCAGAGGGGCACCTTTGATGGCAATGAACACACCGTATGTACAGTTGGCGCGATAACGTGGAGCCATTAGAAAAATTACTCGTTTGCTGAAAGGCAAGGAAATAGATCATGGACCAGAAAAAGCAAGATGAACTTGAGATCATGAAACAAGAGCAGGAGAAACTCGGGCAGCAACAGGAACAAGAACGCCAATTGCGGCAGGAGGAACGGCAGGAGTTAGAGAAGCTTCAGGAACAGAAGCGCAAATTACGCCAGGAAAAGCAACGGCAACTGGATCTGCAACAGGAGCAAAGACGAAAACAAAGGCAGCAGGAACAGCAGCGATTTGACCAGGAACAGGAAAAGAAACGACAGGATTCTGCAGAATAAGGCGTTCTTACCCGGTTATCTCCGGGTGGTCAGGAGAAAGCATAAGCAAATACCGAGGGGTGTTTACTTAACCCGCCTGCCGATGGTAGTCAAGGAATAGCTATCCGCAGACATCGCAGGATTGAGGCACCTGCGGTGTCTGCATTCATCTAGCATAGAAGAACGACATTGCCAGATACACCAGCAGCGCGCCAGCGTAGTCCGGGTGAGGAAGCCAGATGAATCAGTTCAACGCCTGGCGCCGCAAGAAGATATGGTACACTTTTTTAACCAACCATATTCAAACCGTTGCCCACCTTAATATTCCACATACTGGAGGTCATGCGATGGAACAAAGAATCAACATCGGCTTACCCAGAATGCACAAGGAGCCAGGTGAGAGACGCGATTTCTTGCCGAGTTTCATATCCAGGATACACCGTCGAGGCGCTGACATCCTTTTAGAATATGGCTATGGCTCAGAAATGGGCTACCGAGAACGCGATTATTTACACGGAAACCCTGGTGTTCGATTCGCTACACGGACAGAAATATATCAACAAGATTATGTGCTGGTATTGCGCTGCCCGAGTAACGAGGAGATTCGCTTGATGCATCCGGGCGCCTGCCTGATTTCTATGCTCCATTACCCAACCCGGGCCCAACGGGTTTCTTTTCTGCGTTCGATTGGAATCGATGCGGTTTCGCTCGACTCGTTAAAAGATGATACTGGCAGACGCCTTGTCGAGAATCTGCGTGCGGTAGCTTGGTACGGGATTGAGACAGCTTTTCAGATATTACAAAAAACCTATCCTGAGCCTGGATTGGACTCCCCACAACGCGCCCCGATCTATGTCACCCTCCTGGGTGGGGGAGCCGTGGGCGCTCATGTTGTCCAGGCTGCAATTCGATATGGGAATGAAGAAATCCGACAACAAATGATCGCCAATCATGTTCCCGGGGTTATTGTCACCACAGTAGATTACGATATCACCGGCAGAGAAGCCGAGATGAAGGGCATCCTTTCAAGAACCGATATCCTGGTAGATGCCACACAGCGCCTCGACCCCAGTCAATTCGTGATTCCAAACGACTGGATCAGCAAATTGCCCAGGCATGCTGTTCTGCTCGATCTTTCTGTGGATCCCTACATCTGTGATGAACACTCAACATCAGTTAAAGGCATTGAAGGCATTCCGCAAGGAAATCTAGACAAATTCACTTTTTCCCCAGATGATCCTGAATACGATGAGCTTCCGGATTGTGTCAGCACAAAGCACCGCCGCCATGTTGCGTCTTGCTACTCCTGGCCCGGTATATACCCGCAGAAATGCATGGAAATATATGGAAAGCAAATCTCGCCGATCTTTCGCATCCTAATCGAAAAAGGCGGAATCAGTGCGATAGACCCTAATGGAAACTTTTTTGAACGCGCCATTGGCAGGGCAATGCTTTCACGCTGGCCTCCTGAAGATGAATCCAGCCAACAGAATATCTAGGGAACCTGCTTAGGAGATCAGTTATGAAGCCCCCAATAAACATCGGTTTTCCCCGAATGATGAAAGAAGCTGGAGAAAAACGCGTTTTTCTTCCTGAATTTATCCAATTTCTAGCCTCACACGGATTGAACGTATATATTGAAGAGGGGTATGGTTCAAGGTCAGGTTTTACATTTGAGGATTATCAACAAGCAAATGAAAACATCAGCATGTGCTCCAGAGAAGAGGCTTTCGGGCAAGATTTAGTTCTGACTCTACGCTCGCCCAACCTTGAAGAGTTTGAGATGCTGCGCACCGACGCATGTTTGATCACCATGCTGCATTTTCCAACCCGCCCGAAGCGTGTGGAAAAACTAAAAGCGATTGGCGCAAAAGCGATCTCACTGGATAGTATTGTTAATGACAGTAATTTACGCTTAGTCGAAAATATGCACGCGGTTGCATGGAATGGGCTAGAAGCCGCTTATGATGTTCTGGAAAAGCGGTGGCCTGGATTGATTAGACCGGATCAAGGACCGATCAAAGTGTTAATTTTGGGCAGCGGAATGGTAGGGAAATATGCAGTGGATGCTGCAACCAAGCTTGGCAACATTGAACGTAACAACCAGCATATCCATGATCACGGCCCAGGGGCCATTGCATTCACGATTGGCAGGAACATCAGTACAAATCCTGCATCAATGAAAATGTTACTCACCCAAGCTGACATTTTGGTCGATGCAACCCAACGTCGAGATTCTAGCAAGCCTGTAATTCCAAACGAATGGCTAGGCTGGCTACCAGAACATGCAGTGATTACCGACTTGGCAGTTGATCCATATACAATGGACATCGATCCACCAGTAGTACGTGGTATAGAAGGCATTCCGCAAGGAAACCTGGATAAATATATATTTCTTGCTGATGATTCCGATTGGGATAAAAGCGTTCCGCCTTCAATCCCCTCCCACCATAGGCGAACGGTAGTTTCTTGTTATTCCTGGCCTGGAGTCCACCCAGAAGTTTGCATGCGTCATTATGCCCATCAGTTAGAACCCCTCATGGAAATTCTGATCGAAAAAGGGTATCTGGGGATCTCGATCCAAGGGAGCTACTTTGAACGGGCATTATTTCGCGGTACGCTGGTTAATTTTCTCAAGAAAGAACATTACGTGAGAAAACCGCGCTGATTGCTTCTATTGTTACCATACCCCCGGCATGAGGCGGTAGCGCACGCGCTGGGCGTACTCTGCATAGCCCGGCAGCTCTTGTTGCAAGGTGCTGTCTTCCAGGTGCGTGCGGATCACCATCGCGACCGCAAGCAGCAGCGCCGGGATGATAGCCCAGGCAGAATCGAGAAAGAAAGGCGTTGACAGGTAAGCCAGCAACGCGCCGGCGTAACCCGGGTGGCGCATCCAGCGGTAGGGGCCGCTGGAGACCACATGATGACCGCGCTCGGTCTGGAGGCGCACCACGCCGGAGAAGAAGCGGTTTTCGATCAGGGCATAAGAGGACCACACATAGCCAGCAAGCATCAGCGCCAAGGCGGCGATCTCGATAGCCTGACGAAAGCCTCGCGACCAGCCCAAGAGCGCATCCAGCCCAACGATCAATAGAACCACCCCAATTCCCAAGGCGACGATCGGTGAGAGTACCCGGTCCCAGGGCTTGGCATCCTCATGTTGCGTAGTTTGGGCGCGCTCAGCAATCAGATCGGGGTGGCGGCGGGCTGCCAGCCGGCGGCTGACGGCAAAGCCCAGGATGTACAGGATGGCATAGACCCAGGCTTCCCACCAACCCCAATGCCAGGAAATGAGCAGGGGAAGGAAGGGAATCACGATCAGATAGAACAGGAGTTGGATGATCAGACGCGGGGAGAGTAGTTGTTGCTGCTCAGCCATTAGTATCACCTTCTTTCAGCTTATGTTTCCCCAATTCCTATGGACGAGAAATGACCGTGTAATCAACCTATTTGGCATAATCAGTATATATCATCCTCCTGGCCTGTCAAGAAGGGGGCAATCAAAAGTTCTCGTCTTAGGCAAGAAAATTGCCCCTTGCAAGAAAAGGAAAAATGTGTATAATTCCCACTTGCCGACGCTCAGGGTGCCCCCCTCACCCTGAGCGTTGGCGCTTTAATAGCATTTCCTCCAGTATAATTACCTGACTGCAGTCATCCAAGTGCCATTGTATGCCAAATTCCACCCACCCATCGCTCCATATTGCCCTGGCACGCAGGGTCGCCAGCCACTTCCAGGCTTTCCCGCAAGTGGAGGCTATTGGCCTGGGTGGATCACAGGCAAGCCAGGCCAGCGATGCTGCCTCGGATATCGATCTCTACGTTTTCACCACTGCCCTGGTTCCGTTGCATGCTCGCCAGCGCATTGTGGATCAGCTTGGCGCCTCTCGCGCCGACATGAACCTGGATTTCTGGGATTTGGGCGATGAGTGGTTCGATCACGATACGGGAATCGAAGTAGATGTAATATACTGGGATCTGCCATGGATTGAGGCGCAGGTGGTGCGCGTACTCGATCAGCACGAGGCCTCCATCGGCTATTCCACCTGCCACTGGAGCACGATGCGTAGCATGCACATCCTCTATGATCGCAATGGCTGGTTGAGGCGGATGGTGGAGAAATGCCACTCTCCCTACCCTGAACCGCTGCGCCAGGCAATCATCAGTCGCAACCATGCCCTGCTGCGCGGCGTGATCCCTGCCTACACACATCAGATCGAGAAAGCCATCCAGCGCAGCGACCTGGTAAGCATCAACCACCGCCTGGCAGCCTTGCTTGCCAGCTACTTCGATGTGATCTTCGCCTTCAATCGCCTGCCCCACCCCGGCGAGAAGCGCCTGGTGCAAAAGGCGCTAGCGCAATGCCCTCTGCTGCCCGCCCAGATGGCTGAGCAGGTTGATAACGTACTTCGCCTCGCTGCATCCCCTGGCCGCGAGCTCGTTGCTGCCATCCAAATCCTGCTGGATAACCTGGATACGTTGCTGGCAGCTTCTAGAGATTAGGAACCACTTTGGTTGAGAAAGACTCTATCCAGCGTATTCGTAACGACGCCCCCGACACCCAGCAGTGGAAACTCTACCGCCAGGCCATCTTAATTTCCCTGGGCGGAAATACCCTGCTGGCACTCGCCAAAGGGGTAGTATATCTGCTCACTGGCTCTAGCGCGGTTTTTGCCGATGCCGCCAACTCGCTCTCTGATGTGTTCTACAGCCTGATGATGAGCCTGGGGTTATACCTGGCCCAGCGCCCGCCAGATGAATCACACCCCCAGGGACACCGCCGCTTCGAGCCTTTCGTCAGTTTGTTTATTGCACTGGGCATGTTCAGCGCGGCTGGTGCAGCGCTTTGGGAGAGCATCCAGCGCTTCCAGGCAAAGGCAACGGCGATCGAGCCGGGCTGGCCTACGGCAGTACTGATTGGCGCGGCGTTGGCAAAGGTGGTGATGTACCTGATTGTACGCCGGATTGGCACCCAGGCGCGCTCGCCTGCCATCCAGGCCTCGGCCCGCGACAACCTCTCCGATATCCTCGCCTCCAGCGCTGCGTTGGTAGGCGTGTGGCTCTCCGGACTGCTCCACCCACTCTTCGACCCCGGTGCAGGATTGCTTGTTTCGCTGTGGATCTTGCGGGCGGCCTTTGGCATCGCCAAAGAGAACTTTGCTTACCTTACTGGTGGCGGCGCATCAGCCGAACTATGCGATGTGATCAGCCAGGCTGCGCTCACCATTACCGGCGTTGAAGAGGTGCACCAGGTGATTGCCGATTATGTTGGCCCGGAGCTGCGCGTGGATATGCACATCAACGTCAACGGCAGTGTGCCACTACAGCAAGCCCACGATATTGCTGAGGCTGTGCGCGAGCGGGTAGAGTCCCTGCCCGAGGTGGACCGGGCTTTTGTCTATGTTGAACCCAGCGGCATGCGCTAGAAAGGTTAAGATAGACTGATGAACTTTCCTCTCACCACCCCCGCCCTGCTTTTCCCTGCAATCTCGCTGCTGCTGCTGGCTTACACCAATCGCTTCCTCACCCTGGCAAACCTGATGCGCGAGCTCTACGCCCGGCATAAAAACCAACCCGACCCCAAGATCCGCGGCCAGCTCGAAAACCTGCGCTACCGCATCGTGATCATTCGCAACATGCAGATCTTCGGCGTAGGATCTTTCTTCCTCTGTGTGCTGTGCATGCTGGTGCTGTTCATCGGCCAGGTGACGCTGGGTAAGTGGCTGTTCGGTACCTCGCTGGTGCTGTTGCTCGCCTCGCTGGGACTTTCTCTGCGCGAGTTGCAGGTTTCGATCGACGCGCTCACCCTGCAAATGCACGATCTGGATGAGGGGAATTAATCTTTAACCATCAAATTCCACCAGCGTGTAGTGGAGTAATGTAACGAACAACTCAAGGTGCTGCTCGATGCGCCCCGGGAATAAATACTCGATATCCCCAATAGTATCGAATCTGGAAGGGTCCATAATCGGCGCAATCGCAGGGCGTTCACTCATCGTAATCCAATAAATGGTTGATCGTGTTCAACCCCAAATGGAGGGGGTGAACACGATCAATATCCTGATACCTAGACGACCCGGCTCACTCCATATCGGGCTTCCACACCTCCCAAACTTTGCCCACCAGGTCGGGGTTGGGTTTGAGAGTGAGCTTGCCAGGCTCCCAGCCGGCGGGGGTGGCCTCTTTGCTGCCAGAGGCACGGACATGCTGGAAGGCCTGGATCTGGCGCACGCTCTCGGCGAACTTGCGCCCGACAGGCGGGGTGAGCACTTCCATTGCTTGAATCACGCCATCTGGATCGATAATGAAACGCCCGCGCAGCTCGATGCCCTGGTTCTCGTCGAACACGCCATAGGCGCGGCCCACGTTACCTGCCTGATCGGAAGCCATGTGGAAGGGCACACCGCCTTTCACCATTTTCGTCAACTCGTGATCGTTCCACATCTTATGCACAAAATGACTGTCCACGCTAACGGAGATCACTTCCACACCCAGTCCCTGCAGAACGGGATATTTGTCGGCGACCGCCGACACTTCCGTCGCTCAGACAAAGGTAAAATCAACCGGGTAGAAACAAACGAGCACCCACTTGCCCAGGTAATCGGATAGTTTAACACTGGTGAAGCCGCCGCGATAATAGGCCGGAGCGGTGAAATCGGGGGCTTTTTGCCCCACACGAGCGGTCATTTTGGTTGCCTCCTGTTTGATCAGTTGAGTTGGTTCGGTGGGTGGGGTTTGCGGCTCCTGGCCGGCAATTGACCCCGATACACGTGCACATCCTTGCGGTTGTTCTGCCATTTTGCCTCCTTTTATAGCAGATATGGAACGAGTATATTCACCATTGATTATACAACAGTTATGGTGCTGTATAGTATACTATTGCCCTGATAGGAGCAAATTTGTATGCTCACCTTCATTGACACGATCGGATTCTGGCTCAGCATGGCGGTGGGGGTAGTGGTGTACGCCTGGCCACAGTTCCGCATGCCGCGCACCCAGCGCCTCAACGAGGCCGGACTGCTGGAACTTTCGCCGGCTTTCAAAGGCGTGGCGCGCGCCTACCTGATGCACAGCATGCTCACTTTCTTGCTGACGATGGTATTTCTGGTGGTGGTGCTCTACCTGCCCATCCACCAGACGCCCAATGGGGGGCAGGCGGCGCGGCTGGCCTGGCCGGCGGTGCTGCTCTCGTTCATCGGCCTGATGCAGGGGCTTTTCGCGGTGCTGCGCGGGGTTTACCCGGCCTCGCGCTACAACGGTAGATATACCTTTTTTGGTTATACAAAAGATGGAGAGATGAAAACCCTGGGCCGGCGCCAGATGCTCTCCGCACTGCTGGTAGCGATAATTGCCCTATTGGCCGGCCTGCTGCGGTACCTGGCATGACACAAGCGCTCCCCCTCGTTTGCCAGGCGGTGCAGAACGATGTGGTAGTCGATCTTGTGCGGCGTTCGCTGCAGGCAGGGTACTGCGAATTGTATGGCGAACACGCGGCCGAGGCCGCGGAGATGGTGAAAACGGCGCTGGAGATGCTGCGACGCTCGCAAAGCCGGGGGGTCGATCCTGCGGCATGGCAAGAAGCCGCGGCGCAGGTTTCCGACCAGGTGCTGCACAAAGCGGACAACTCCTTTTGGTTCAACCACATCTATCACACCTACAAGACGCAAACAAAGCCTGAGCAGGATTACAACCTGCTGAGAAACCTGCTTTCTGGCAAGCGCATTCTCGATTACGGCTGCGGCAGCGGGTACCTGGCGGTGCGCCTGGCGCAAGCCGGATACAGCGTCTTTACCACGGATGTGCTCGATTACCGCTACGAGGAGGCGCGCAACCTGCCCTTTGCGAAGATGGGCTCGCCACAGGCGCTGCCCTACCCGGCAGGCAGCATGGACAGCGCCCTGGTGCAGGCCGTGTTGCATCACATCGACCCGGCAGACTTGGGTGCGGTGATCGGCCAACTGGGGCAGATCGCCTGGCGAGTAGTAGTGAAAGAAGACACCTACAATCTCCCCTCAGACTTGCCCGGGCTGGAGGAACGCCTGGCTGAACAGCCACTGCTGCGCACTTTCCATGCCCTGCCACTTGAGGAGCAGTTCCAGGCGCTGGCGCTGATCGACACCTTTTCCAATGCGATTGCGCTGGGAATCCCGCAGATGAACCTGCCCTTCCAGTTCAAGTCCATCCCAGAGTGGGAAGCGGCTTTCGCTGCCAACGGGCTGAGGATGATCGAGGTGCGGCTGGCAGGTTTCGAGCCGGGACGGGTGCACAAAAGCTGCCATGTGTGGATGGTGTTTGATCGCGCACAAGCAGCAGACTCAAGGTGAATCTTCATACAACCTGGTAAGGGCGTACCCCGGTAACGGGCGCGGGTACATCTGGCGCTCGAGGGCGGTGCAGTCATCGCAGAGGAGGAAGCGCACCGGTATGGGCACCCCATGGGCGAGGATCACCCAGGTATCCAGGCGGTGGGTGGCGGTCTTGCCGCAGGCACAGCGCTTGCGGGTGCGGCGGCGTCGCTTACCCGCCATGGCAAGCCAA
>JAFGBV010000039.1 GCA_016932955.1 Anaerolineales bacterium
AAGCCTTGTTTGACCATGTTTTGCCAGGATTTGTTTGTGTTCATGGTTATCTCCTCCTAGGCTTTCTTGGTGGTCAAACGCTCACCGAGGATGCCGCTGGGACGGAAGATCAAAACCAGCACTAAGAGGGTGAAGGCGATGACATCTTTGAGCTGGTTGGAAGCGGGGATACCCAGACCATCCATAAACAGGCTGGGGCCAACGGATTCGATTATACCCAGGAAAATGCCTCCAAGCATGGCACCAGGGGCATTGCCAATGCCACCCAGGACGGCGGCAGTGAAGGCTTTAAGCCCGGGGATGAAGCCCATGTAGAAGGAGACCTGGCGGAAAACGAGCGCATAGAGCACGCCAGCGGCGCCAGCCAGGGCACCACCCAGGGCAAAAGTGATGGAGATGATGCGATCCACATTGATGCCCATCAGGGCGGCAGTCTCCTTGTTTTCCGATACAGCGCGCATGGCTTTGCCGACTTTGGTGAGCATTACAATGCCATACAAGAGACTCATCATGATCACCGCGCCGACAATCACGACCAAGCGAAGGCGGGCGACATCTGCCCCCAGGATATTTACCGAACCCTGTAGTATGGCCACATCGGGGTAGGTTTGCAGGCCGGTACCGTAAAGGCCGCGGAATGTGTACACCAGGAAGTAGGAGGCGCCAATGGCGGTGATCAATGGGACGAGGCGGGGGGCATTGCGCAGAGGACGGTAAGCGATTTTTTCAACCAATAGAGCAATTACCATAGAAACGCCCATAGCCAGGAGCATAACGAGGGTTAGGCTGAGGACGGGGTGCTGATCCAGGAAACCACTGCGATAGAAATAATCTACGAGATAATAAGCGGTAAAAGGACCGCTCATAAACACTTCGCTGTGGGCGAAATTGATCATGCGTAAGATACCATAAACCATGGTGTATCCCAGGGCGATCAAGGCGTAGATACTGCCCAGGGTTAGGCCATAAATGAAAAGGTCACCCCATGTGGATGGGGTATATTTGCCGCTGGTGAGGGTGGCAATGCTACCCCAAATCACGGCAATCAGGATCACCAGACCGATGCCCCACATGGCGATATCGGTTGGTGTAATACGTTTTAGCCAGCTCTTTAGCATAGGTTGGCTCCTATTGCGTAAGCTATTGTGCGGGGGCGAGAAAATACTCGCCCCCGCAATCATTTATTTCCGACAGATGAACAGGCAGAGAAGCCAGTCCATGGATTTAAGGATAGATCTTCTTCGGGTTTGAGTCGTCGCTTGCACCCGGGTTCCAGGAGTCGGGGTCGGTGTTCACGGTCTCGTAAACAGCGATCTTGGGATCGGCGCAGTCACCTGTAGCAGAGCAGGTGAGTTTGCCGGTGAGGCCCTGGAAATCTTTAGTGGCAAACACTGCATCGCGCAGCGCCTGGCGCCCGATGTGGATGGTGCCATCCTCGTCTACGACGGCGACTTTCTCGATGGCGGCGAAGAACATCATGGCTGCATCATAGGCATGGGCATGGAAGGCTGAGAGAGGCGGTTCGCCGTATTTTTCCTGGTGATTGGCCAGGAAGTCTGTATAGGCATCGCCGAAGGAGGCGAAGTCTGGGCTGGAGTGGAACATGCCCATCGCGCCTTCCCCCGCGGCCTCGAGGAAGTCGGGGGTGAAGATGCCATCAGAGCCCATCAGGGCGGTATCGTTCAGCGCCTCGATGCCGCGTGCCTGAGCGGTGATGAAGCCGCCCGCAGCAACGAAGATCGGGTAGTAAAGAATATCGGGTGGGTTCGCTGCTACCTGGGTCAGAATGGCGCTCATATCGGTATCGGTAGGCTGCACGGCGCCCTGGAAGATTACCTCGCCGCCGAGTTCAATAAAGCGATTCGAAAACACCTGCTGGAGCTGGTCGGCGTAGAGCGAGCCATCGTGGATGGTGGCAGCAGTGCGAGCGCCCTGGAAGTTGTAGGCGAACTCGGCTGCGACAGCGCCCTGAACATTGTCATTATGCGCGGTACGGGCATAGCCAACCACATGCTTGGCAGGATCGGTCAGATCGGGGGCAGTATTGGATGGGGAAATAATCGTAAAGCCAGCATCGCTCAAGATAGGGACGCCGGCGCGGGCAGCGCTGGAGCAGTTGGTTCCAACGATACCAACGATGGATTGATCGGCAGCCAGTTTGGTTGCGGAAGCCTGTCCACCTTCGGCGCTGCACAGTTCATCCTCACCGACCAGCTCGATGGGGTGATCGAGCAGCACGCCACCCTTGTCATCAATGGCGATCTCGATGCCACGGCGCGAGTCGATACCGAGGGTTGCATCAGCGCCGCTCACGACGAGGGCATAGCCAAGGCGAATGGGGGCATCGGGGGCAATGGTGATGCAGCCGATGGCGTCTTCACAGACAAATTCTTGCTTGGGCTGGCAAGCAGCCAGTGCCATACTGGCAATGATTACCAGGCTCAGAATTGCGAATAAACGTTTGCTCATTTTCTCCTCCGGATACGAAAAGGTTTTGTGATGCATTGTATGGTTGGTTGGATCAATATTATTCAATATCAGTCGTGCGGCCTCCTTTCACAGAATACGGTGTGAATCAATTAGCCCACTTCAGCAGAACAGAATAAGCCCTGCCGGGCATATCCCCCATGTGTGACCTTACAAGAATGTTAGAAGATTCTAATAACAGCATGAGTAATCGTCAAGAGGCAATCGATACGAATTTCCGAGGCTGTCTAAGCCGGGTGGAAGGCAATTTGCCTGGGAACAGGGCTCATTTTTTTGAGCTATAGAGGAGCTCTTCGCGGATGCGCAGATCGGTGCTGCGGATTTTGAGGGAAAGGTCTGCGGCGAGGTTCTTCATCAGGCGGTATCCCAGCAGGGGATCTGTATCGCAAAGCGAGTTGAGTTTTTGGCTGGGGATGATCAGGAGGCGGGTTTGATCCACCCTGGCGCGGGCTGTTGCGGAGCGCACGCCTTTATCAACCAGGGCGATCTCGCCAAAGGATTGGCCGCGGCGGAATGTGGCAATGGTAATTGGCTGGTATTCGTCTTCAAGGGAATCACTAACCAGGGCAGGGTTAACCTGGATATCCACCTCTCCCTGAATGATGATGTAGAGATCATCACTAGAAGTGCCTTCGAGAAAGATGATTTCATTCGCCTGGAAACTTTTTTCCTCGCACAAGCTGCTGATCATTTCCAGTTGAGCGGGGTTTAGCTTATAGAAGATATCTGCCTGCTTGAGAATACTCGCATAGCTGGACATGGACTTCTTCATCTCCTCAGACAAAAGTGTAGCACAAGTTATAAGGTTTGCATAGCACTTTGACCGCTTGTGTCAGGGTTTTTATAAGGAATATAACCCTGAGCAGGAGGATAGGATGCTGTGTAAATTTAAAGCCCTGCGAGTAGTGATCAGGGAGGGGGAATTGCCAGAACAGCCATAAAGCGCAGCGCGGACCAGGAGTCGAGGAAATGGTTGAGAGAAAAGGTCTTGATCTGTTCGCCATTCAAGGCGGTTACGGAATGGGGGGTATATCCGAGGATGATCATGGTATGCTCGTATGCAGCAACCACGGTGGTGCGACCGGTTGAGTCAGCGGTGTAGTATTCGGGGATGCCATTCTTGATGTTGTGATCGGCGTCGCCGATGATCCATACAATGACGGGCCTGCCAGCAGCGATCTCTGCACGGAGCGTATCATAGGAAAGGGAACGATAGGCATAGGCTTCCAGGCCATAGTCTCGCAGGAGCGAAGCGATGGGTGCGGCATGCACACCATAGTCATCGGGGGGAACCTGCCCCCAAGTGCCCCAGACATCACCGACGAAGCCCCTGTCTGGATCATCCGATTCGGGGAGATTGGCAAAAAACTGAAGCTCTGGAATCTGATAATCCCAGTGGGCAGCCCAATCTACGGCAGAGCGTGATTCACAATCCAAGGGGCGGTGCTGATCTTCTCCACTCATACCGGAAATGCTGGCGCTATCGGGCAGCTCGATGGGTGTAGGGGTGGGAGTTGGTTCTGGCCGGGTGTCTGCCAGGGTGACCTCAATGCACCACTGGCGCAGGGATCCGGTATCTGCTTTGTAGTTATCCGATACGTTGATGCTCCAGGTGCCGGTGATGGGGTCGCCAGCGAAAACGCTGAGGGGTTGTTCTGGTAAATAAACACCTGAAACCCCAGCCGGGCTGGCGGCGCACTTGTTTTCGGCTGGCTGGGCAGCCAGATCATCGAAGATGACGATCATATTGTTATATTCACAGCCATTGCTCTGATCGGGAACGCCAGGCCGATCTACGGCGGTGATGGTTTTGCCTGTATCCTGGTGTTGGAGGGTGACGATCACATCTCCGATCCAGGTGTGATGGATATCTACATACAAACTTACCTGGAGGACAAGGCGGGGATCGGAAATGTAGAGTACGTCCGAGAGTCCAGCGGGATCGTTATCGGGGATGTCGATTCGTGGGGCTCTACAAAAAAGCAGGGTCTCTGGTGGACGACTGGTGGGAGTAAGGGTGGGAGTGGGTGTGGGGGTGGGCTCCTGGGCTTTGCGAACAAATGGGAGGTAGGAAAGGGGGAAGAATGAAGAGGTGGGGGTGGGTGTCTCGGTGGGGGTTGGGGTTGCGGTGTCTGTAGGGATGGGGGTATCCGTTTCTGTGCATGTGGGCGTAGCGGCGTGGGTGGCAGTGTCGACGTTATTTTGGGGAGGGTGTTGGGCATTGGCAACCGGGAGGGCGATGAAAGCGGTAACCCCAAAAACGAGCAAACAGGAGACAGCGAGAAGGAAATGACGATGCATAGATGGTATTGTAATCGAAAGTATGCCTGGTATATGAACACATGGTAAAATGAAAAGCTGTATGGATATGAATGAATCTCAGCCACAACCTGCGCCGCCGAATGTGCTGTCTGCACTACGAGGCGGCTTCGACGCAGCTGCGAATCACGCCAGCCTGCTATTGATCCCTATGGCGATCGATTTGTTGATCTGGTTAGGCCCGCACCTCAGATTGCAAGAGCTGATGATGGAGATGCTGGATGGATTAGCATCTACAGCCGGGATGAGCACGACAGAGGTGCTGGGATTGCCCGCAGAGAGCACGCAGGTCATATCAGATGTATTGGGGCGGCTCAATTTGATGATGACACTGCGCTCCTATCCGATTGGGATCCCCAGCCTGATGGCAGGACGTTTACCGCTGGAAATCCCTGGCGGGGAGCCGCTGGTGTGGGCAGTGCCTTCACTGAGCGTCGTGATGGGGATTTGGGGATTGCTGACGGTGATCGGTCTGGCGGTAGGCATCCTTTATTACCAGCTGGTTGCCCAGGCTGCGCTGGCAGGCAAAGTGCAGTTTCGAGAGGCATTTGCCCAATGGCCGCGTTCTGCTTTGCAGATTTTCTTGCTGACAATCTTGTTAGGCTTGGTGTTATTCATGATGGGTGTACCGTTTAGTTGTGCTTTTTCATTGCTGCCACTTGGGGGGGCGCAGTTGGGATTGATGTTGTATGCAGGCTTGGCAGTATGGATTCTCTTCCCGCTGGTGTTTACACCGCACGGTGTGTTTGCGATGCACTACAACCTCCTGATGGCCTTCCGTAAAAGCGAGCGCCTGGTGCGGTTGACATTTCCAGCAACCGTGATGATGCTGGTTGTGATCCTGGTTACCAGCCAGGTATTGGATTTGCTGTGGCGCGTGCCAGCAGAAAATTCCTGGTTGAACCTGGTGAGCGTGGCAGGGCATGCATTTGTCGCTACGGGGTTGTTGGCGGCTACATTTATTTATTATCGCGATGCTGATCGCTGGGTGGAAGACGTTATCCGAAAAATGAAAGTGAAAGCACTCGCCTGAGGTTAGCGGTTCGGCTGCGGGTGATATTCGTGATCATTTCTGTATTTTATTGGAGGGTATTGTGACAGACGAGCGTAAGCCGCTTTCTTATGATGCCTCGGACATCCAGGTGTTGGAGGGGCTGGAGGCTGTTCGCCGGCGCCCTGGTATGTACGTGGGAGGCACGGATCTCAAAGCACTTCACCATCTGGTGTATGAGGTGGTGGATAATTCGATTGACGAGGCGCTGGCGGGCTCGTGTGATCGGATTGATGTGATTATCAACCCAGATAGCAGCGTGACTGTCAAGGACAACGGGCGCGGCATTCCAGTGGATATGCACCCACAAATGAAACGCCCTGCATTGGAAGTGGTGATGACAACATTGCATGCGGGGGGAAAGTTTGGCGGGGGCAGCTACAAAGTATCGGGCGGGCTACATGGCGTGGGTGTCTCGGCAGTCAATGCGCTTTCGGAATGGTGCGAGGTGGTGGTTACGCGGAATGGACAGCGGCATTCCCAACGCTACCAACGTGGCTACCCCACCAAACCGGTGGAAGTGATTGGTAAAGCACATGCGAATGCCAGCGGCACGACCACGACCTTCAAATTTGACCCGGAGATCTTCAAGGGCGATCTGGATTATCGGTTTGATACCCTGGTGCAGCGTTTTCGCGAGATGGCTTTTGTCACCCGTGGTGTTACACTTTATTTTCGGGATGACCGGGCGGAACGGGAAATCACTTTTTATTTTGAGGGCGGGATCACATCTTTTGTGCGTTATCTGAATCGCAATCGCGATGTGCTTCACCCGGTGGTACATGTCGAGAAAGAGATCGAGGGCATCACCATCGATGCGGCGATCCAATACACCGATGCATATGCGGAATCGGTGTATGCATTTGCCAATACGATCAACACAATTGATGGTGGTACTCATCTGACCGGGCTGCGGGCAGCGCTGACACGCACGATCAATGATTACGCTCGCCGTTCTGGCTTGCTCAAGGATGCCGACCCGAATTTCTCTGGAGATGATACAAGAGAAGGCTTGACGGCGATCATCAGCGTAAAGCACCCTGACCCGCAGTTTGAAAGTCAGACGAAAGTGAAGCTGATGAACCCTGAAGTGCAGACGATGGCGCAGCAAGTGGTAGGCGATCTGTTCAGTACTTTCCTGGAAGAGAATCCATCGGCTGGCAAGGCAATTGTGCAAAAGTGTCTCACCTCTGCCAGGGCGCGCGATGCGGCAAGGAAGGCGCGCGACCTGGTGATCCGGAAATCGGCGCTGGAGAGTCTGACCTTACCGGGAAAGCTGGCAGACTGTTCGGAGCGCGACCCGGAGAAGACGGAGCTTTACATCGTAGAGGGTGATTCCGCCGGCGGCTCAGCCAAGCAAGGGCGAGACCGGCACTTTCAGGCGATCCTGCCGCTGCGGGGGAAGATCCTCAACACCGAACGAGCGCGCCTGGATAAGATCCTGGCGAATAATGAGGTGAAGGCGCTGATCTCTGCCCTGGGCACGGGGATAGGGGATAGCTTTGATCTCTCGGGCTTGCGTTATGGGCGGGTGATCGTGATGACGGATGCCGATGTGGATGGCAGCCATATCCGCACGCTTTTGTTGACCTTTTTCTTCCGCTATATGCAGTCGCTGATTGAAGAGGGGCATCTCTATATTGCACAACCACCCCTCTATCGCCTGGCACACCGCAACCAGGTGAAATATGCTTACAGTGACGCAGAACGAGATGCACTGTTCAAGGATTGGGGGGTGACGCCTGAGAAGGTATCTATCCAACGCTATAAAGGGTTGGGTGAAATGAACCCCTCACAATTATGGGAAACGACGATGGATCCGGCAAACCGCACTTTGCTTCTAGTGACGATCGATGACGCAGCGGAAGCGGACCGTACATTTGACATGCTGATGGGCTCGGCAGTTCCGCCAAGGCGGAGGTTCATCCAAACGCATGCTAAAGACGTGAGAAATCTGGATATCTAAGGGCTGGGTTTGATATAATCTCAGCATCAATCTGCAAGACTAAATGTTCAAAATAACGAAGGAGGTTTTAGATGGGTAAGATGAGACCTACGAAACCGATGAGGCCTGCGGCGCCAAGGATGATGCCGAAAGCTGCTCCGCGCCCGTCGGTGATTGCGCCGCGGCCGTCCGTTACACCCCGTCCGATGGCAGTTCCCTTCAATCGCGGGGCGAGTGTAGCGCGTCAGCAGGCACGTGATGTGAAGCGGGAAGCGTTTAATCAGATGGCTAATCAGGCAAACTTGCGACCGCGGCCAGCGGTGCGTCCTGCAGCTCCGCCGCCGCGGATCATGCCCAAACAACCTGCCCCGGCAATTGCCAGGCCTCCTCAGGCGCGTCCGGGTGTTCAAGTTGTAAGACCCGGACAGCTTCCAAAGCGCCCGGGAGTACAGCCGGTGAGACCGGGAGCGATCCGACCGGTAGTGCGGCCTGTTGCCCCTCCGGCAGGGGCGCCGAAGGGCATCCAGAAAGCCCGACCAACCCCCGCGCCGTCGGGGTTGAAGAGCACCGGCAAGACCCCCACGCCAGTAAGCCGCCCATCTGCAGTGGGGGTAGGGGCAGGTGCGGCAGGCATGGCAGGTGCGGCAGCATTGGCTGCTTTCATGCTCAATACCGGTGCGGCGCATCCGCAGATTTCCATGGATGTCACCACATTGAATTATTCACTGCAGGATTTACAGAACCGTTCCTCCCTTTCTCAGATCCAGGCTGCGATCAGCGAGCTGGATGCGGCGCTCAATCATGCCCTGGGGCTGCTTGAGAGTGCGCGTAGCAAGGGATATATGTACCAGAAAGAGCTCGATGAGATTGCCTACCAGGCAATGGATCAATGGCAATCTGTGCGCGACCAGGTGACTGCAAGCATTCCCCAGCAGGCAGCAGCGTTTCAGAGCCAACTGGGACCCCTGGGGGGGCAGGTGGCGCGCTTGAATTCTGTCTTGGGAAACCCTGCAGCCGCTACACCACTGGTGAGCAGCACTGCAACCCAGGTCAATTCATTACTGAGCGAGCTAAACCAAGTGGAGAGCAGCCTGCAAGCCAATTATCAAGATATCCAATCACAGTGTTCGATGCTAACGACGCGTCTGAATGCGATCCATTGGGCTTTGGGGCAGCTTGATGAGGCTAAATTTAAAATGGGTACGGATGAAAACCTGGTGAATGCCGTTTCTGCACGATGGGACCAGGAAGGGGATGACGATCCGGAAGGT
>JAFGBV010000258.1 GCA_016932955.1 Anaerolineales bacterium
ATTCTGGTTTTCCTGAAGGTCAATCACCTGGCCGCGCACAGCTTCCCCATGTTTCAGCACGTTGACCAGCTTGACTGCCTCATCGTGACGCCAGTAGAATACAACAACCCCACCCACCAGGAATGCCAGCCCAAGCAGAAGGAATGGAACGCCGATCAAGGCGGTGACGATGGCAAAGGTGAGCGAGCCGCCTACGGTGGAAAAGATGAGCCCGAGCATAACGAATATCCCTGCTGCTATACTCCAGCCATCGGATAACATGAAGCGCCACTTGTAGCGGTCTGAGATGGGGCGAGGCGGTGGAGGCGGTAAAATGATGTCCGGCTCTGGCGAGGGCGAAGATTCTTCGATATCCTGCTGGGGCGGCGGGATGGGGCCGCCGCAGTTATTGCAGTTGGATTGGAAGGCAGCGTAGTTCGTGCCGCACCAGGGGCAGGTGGTGTAGGTGGTCATTCCTTATCCTCTGACGGTTCTGGTATGGCGGTAAAACCGCATTTTTTCAATGGAACTAGTATTTCCTGGATATCCTGGAACCATTGACCGGCTTTGCGGGAGATATGCTCGGTCCAACTATAATTCTCGATGGTGTATGTCTCTGCACGGTCGCCTTCTAGCCGGATCATGTAATTGGCGCGGCGGTAATACTTTTGTGCCAGGTAGCCATCGTCCATAACTTTCATGGCTTGCTGGATGGTCTGGGGTTCGAAGCGGGGGTATTGACCTTCGAAACAGGCAAAATCCAGCGGATAGCGCGGGCGGGGTGGAGGATTCTCAGCGGGATAGCCCATCACCAATTGCACGAGGGGAAAGACGCGCGGAGGAAGTTTGTACTCTTTGATAATCCGCTCGGCGTAATAGGGCGCTCCACCGAGGAAGCAACTGCCCATGCCAAGGCTCTCAGCGGCAATCACCATGTTCTCAGCCATCAGAGCAGCATCTTGGATGCCAAAGAGCAAGAGGGAGAGATCGTTGTTGATCATTTTCCAATCGCGCTGCGCCATCACTGTTTCCAGGCGGTGCGAGTCGACGCAGATGGTGAAGAGCAGTGGCGCGCCAAAGGGGTGCTTTTTGCCGCGTGAGAGAAGCAGGCTACCCAACTGGTAGGCAAAGGGTGCTTGCTGCCCGGCGCGAACGACGGTTTCAATGACTTCATCGGAGGGCATGTCTTTTTTGTATTTGCGAATGGATTTGCGATTCATCATCGCTTCAATAACCGGGTTGCTGATCATGATCGATTTTCCTCCTGAATGGATTAGTGCAGTTCCTGGCCGCGGTCGATGATATTGACGATTCTCCAATTATCGCCCACCTGGACAAGATGGTAGAAGCTCCTGTGCAAACCCACCGCGTGTGGCATGACCATACGATATTCTACATCTGCTGAGGCGATCGAATCATAAACCTGGATGCTGTAAATCGCAACGATCTCAAAGTTGGCATAGAATGCAGGATCTTGTTTTCTAGCATTGCGCAGCCCAGCAATGGTGTTGCGCCGGATTTGCTCGGATGAAAATATAAAAGCCTGACCGGCATTTCCAATATTGACCGTGCGTACACCGGGGTGGGTGACGGAGAGGAATTTCTCATCATCTACCTGCTGGAAGCTTTCGAAAAATCTGTACAATACCTGTGTGATGCTGTCGTTTTCACTATTTGTTGTCATCGTCCCTCCCACGAAAACTCAATCGGATCACTTGCGATGCGATCTCATCAGAAACAGGCTGGTGATACTGTCTTCAATTATACCAATGGCGCTGCCTCCATGAACCGGAAATAAAGCGGCTAAGAGTTGTTGGAACAACCTTGTTGCACACCCGGCTAGCAGCCTTGCTTTACAAGCTTCGTTATTTCGGTGATAATGGAGACAATGAGTGGTTACATGTCTTTGTACATTGCGGTGCTGTTTGTTGCCGCGGTGGTGAATTGTGGGCTGGCGATGCTTGTCTCAACGCGCGGCAGCCTGCCGGGTATCCGTTCCTTCATCGGAGTGATGCTGGCAGGGGCGTGGTGGGCGATCACCAGCGCTCTGGAGGCTTTTAGCTGGGATTTGACGACTGAGGTTTGGATCTCAAAACTGGCTTACCTGGGCAAGGAGTGCGTGCCTGTTTTTTACCTGCTTTTTGCGTTGGGGTATACTCGTTTGGCTGAACCGCCAGTGCGAGTGCTGGCTTACCTGTGGATCGTGCCAGCGCTGACCGTGATCATTGCGATGACCAACGAACTCCACGGGTTGATGTGGAGTCGCATCTACCCGGCGCCGGAGGCGTATGCTGGCAACTATATCTATGAGCATGGATCCTGGTTTTACATGGCGCTGGGCTACAATTACCTGTTGGTACTGGCAGGCTCGCTGCTGCTGTTTTATTTTGCGGTGCGCTCTTTGCCTCTTTACCGCCAGCAAGCGGCTGCGCTGCTGTCAGGTGTGCTCGTTTCATGGCTAGCCAACGCCTGGTATATTTTTGGGTGGAATCTGCCGGGGATGGATCTGACCCCGATCGGGGGGGCGTTGACGGGGTTTATCTATGTGTGGGGGGTCTATCGCCTGCGGCTATTTGAACTGGTTCCGGTGGCGCGAAGCCTGGTGTTTGATGAGGTGGCTGATGGGGTGTTGGTTTTGGATATGAAGAACCGTATCCTGGATTATAACCAGGCTTTGCAGCATCTTCCTGGGGTTGGTCCGCTCGTTGAGGGTAGCCTGGTGACTGATGCGCTTATTGGATGGCCGGAATTGGTCAGTCAAGTGGGCGAGGCGCAGAATGGGCCTGCTCAGGCGCTGGTGAGCAGCCCGGACGGGGAGCACTCCTATGAAATGCGCTTGAAACCACTTGCAGAACGCTCAGGGAAGCCACGCGGGCGGGTGATTGTCTTGCAAGATATCACAGCGCGTTTGCAATCTATGGCAGCCTTGGAACGGGTGCGTGCCAACCAGGCGATTGCAGACGAGCGACGCCGAATCGCACGCGAGATACATGATGGTCTGGCGCAAGACCTGGCCTCTCTGCGGATGCGGGCGCGCTTGTGGTACGATCTTGTGGAGCAAGAGCCAGCCAAGATGCGCGAGGAGCTGGATGAACTACGCATAATCCTCAAACAGGGCATCAATGAGGTGAGGCGGTCGATTTTTGCTTTGCGGCCGGTGCCACTGGAGGAGTTGGGTTTCTTCACTGCCGTAGAGCAGTTGCTGGCTGATTTTGAGGAGCAGCAGGAGTTCCGAGTAGACCTGGAGGTCAATGGAGAGCAAAGGGCGATGCCTGCACATCTGGAGGAAGTGTTGTACCGCGTGATCCAGGAAGGGCTAAGCAACATCAGCAGGCATGCACAGGCCAGCCGGGTATGGGTGCAACTGGATCTACAGAACACGGGATCGATTGGCCTGGTGATTCTGGATGATGGGATTGGCTTTGACTGCAATGGAAAAGCGCATGGCGCACGAAAAAGCGGCCTTGGGTTGATGCAGATGCGCGAGCGGGTGGAGGCTGCAGGAGGAACTATAACGATCCAAAGCCAGCCAGAGTCTGGGACAGCCCTCCAGGTTGTGTTGCCGATGGAGAACGGTTTGGAGAATCGAAATGGCAAAAATCCGCGTCCTGATCGTTGACGATCACCGTCTATTTCGCCGCGGGCTGCGCCACATTTGCGAGACTTTGGGCGGATTTGAGGTGGCAGGCGAGGCAGGGGATGGCGAAGAAGCTGTGCGCCTGGCATGCGAACTGTGCCCAGATGTGGCGTTGGTCGATATTTCGATGCCGGTCATGGATGGAATCCAGGCAACCAGCCATATTATGGAAAAATGTCCGGCGGTTAAAGTGATTGTGCTGACAATGTATCGCCAGGATCGATTTATCTATGATGCCATCAAGGCTGGTGCTCAGGCTTACCTGCTTAAAGATGTGGATGAGAATGTTCTTGTCGAGACGGTGCAATCTGTCGCCCGGGGAGATGTGAGGGCAGACGCTGCTCTGGCGACATGGCTGATCGATGAGTTCCGCAACCTAAACCAGCCTGAAAATGAGGGCGGGGGGCTGGAGGAGTTATCGCCACGTGAAATGTCGGTATTGGTGCTGGTGGCCCAGGGATTAGATAATAAGACGATTGCGCGCCGGCTGTCGATCTCCGACCGGACGGTGGCAAACCGGCTCAACGATATCTTCCAGAAGTTGCACCTCAATAACCGCACCCAGGCGGCGCTGCTGGCGCTGCGACGCGGCTGGGCGAACCTGGAAGACGGACAATAATTCCCTCCCTTGATTCTGGAAAGCGTGATATACTTGCGCCTTCGATCCTAGAGGATCTAACGTTTAGGGAATTGTTTTGATCAATCCGAATGATTGCCCGGCGGAAGCAGGTCGGGCTTTTTTGTTGCTGAACCGTATCTCCGCAAGGAGCGCGGACTAGATGGGTAGCAATCTTGGGCAAATAACGGAGTCATCAAAACGTTCACTTTGATAGGAGTTTTGGATGACAACCGAATTTACCCAAATGGGCCTTCTCCCTTCTCTGGTGCAGGCCGTCAGCGAGCGTGGCTATTCAGCCCCCACACCCGTACAGACTGAAGTGATTCCGGCAATGATCGCAGGCCGGGATGTGATTGGACAAGCGCAGACAGGCACGGGGAAAACTGCTGCCTACGCGCTTCCTATGCTGCAAAATCTTCTCCCAGAACATCGCTTTGTGCAGGGGCTTGTGTTGGCTCCCACGCGAGAGCTGGCGCTGCAAGTAGCGGAGGCGATGGTGGATTATGGCCGTCATTGCGGCGTGCGCGTGCTGGCTGTGTATGGAGGCCAGGCTTATTCCCCGCAAATCCAGGGGTTGCGTAGGGGGGTGGATATTGTCGTTGGCACGCCGGGACGGCTGCTGGACCTGATCCAGCGTGAGGTGCTGAAGATTGACCAGGTGCGCATGCTGGTTCTGGACGAGGCGGATGAAATGCTGAGCATGGGTTTTATCGAGGATATTGAGACGATCCTAAGGCAAACCCCTGCCACACGCCAAACTGCGCTGTTTTCGGCTACATTACCGGCTGAGATCCGCAGGCTGGCGGATCGCTACCTGCACAATCCCTTTTCAGTCACCATCCAACGCGAGCAGGTGACGGTGGCAGCCATCGAGCAGCGCTATTACCTGGTAAACGAGGCAGATAAGACCTCGGCGCTGGCGCGCCTGTTCGAGGTGGAGGAGATCCAGCGCGCTCTGATCTTTGCCCGAACGCGGGTTGGGACGGGCGACCTGGCAACCGAACTGAGCCGGCGTGGTTATCCGGCTGAGGTGCTGAATGGCGACCTGAGCCAGGAAGCCCGCGAGCGAACGCTGAACCGCTTCCGCCAGGATCAGATCAAAGTGCTGGTGGCGACCGATGTGGCGGCGCGCGGGCTGGATATTGATGGCATTTCACATGTATTCAACTTCGATCTTCCCGATGATGAGGAGATCTATGTGCATCGCATTGGGCGTACAGGGCGGGCGGGCAAGACTGGTATTGCGATCTCGCTGGTAGCGCCATTCGAAAAACGCCGCCTGCGCCAGGTGGAGGCATTTGTGCGCCAGCGGATTGAGCGCGCCACGTTACCCAGCGAAGAAGATATTCGCAATTACCGCGAGTCGCGTTTGATGAACCAGGTGATGGTATGGCTGCAGCGCGGGCGGTGCCGCCGCGAGCGCGAGCTGGTGGAGGCATTGGCGCAGGAAGGCTACGATCCAATCGATGTGGCTGCAGCAGCCTTAAAGCTTGCGCGTGCCGAAGATAAGCAGCGCCCGATCGCGGCAATCAGCGAGGTGGTAGAGTCGCGGCCGCGGCAGTGGGCACGGGATAGGGAGCGCCTCGCAGGCAGGGAACGCTGGGGGCGCGGGATGGATTTTGCGCACGAGCCAGGCATGGTGCGCCTGAGCCTGAACCTGGGGAAAAAGGATGGCATCCGTCCCAACGAGATCGTCGGGGCGATTGCCTTCCACGCGGATATTCCCGGGCATGTGATCGGTAAGATCCATATCCAGGAGCGACAATCCCTGGTGGATGTGCCGGAGTCGCTGGCGGGGCAGGTGCTATCCAAGTCTGGCAAGGTGCGCATCCGCAGCCAGGCGGTAGCGGTGCAGCGCGCCTGATGCGGTAGGCGCTAAGGCAGCGGCTCAAAGAGATCAGGCTGCAATCCCATTTCCTGCAGGTCTGGCATGAAACACGGGATCACACCGGTGGGGGTGAATCGACCAACGATCTTGCCGTTTTCGATCCCTGTTTGCTGGAAGCGGAAGATATCGGTGATGGCTACGATTCCATCTTCGATCCCGGTCACTTCGCTGATGTTGAGTACTTTGCGCGAGCCATCTCTGAGGCGTTCCAGGTGGACGATCAGGTTGATGGCTGTGGCAAGCTGCTGGCGCAAGGCAAGCAGAGGGAAGGAGGGGTTCCCCATCCCTGCCATCACCTCCAGGCGGTCAATGGTGTCGCGGGGGTTATTGGCATGCATCCCTACCATCACACCATCATAGCCGGAGTTCATTGCGGCAACCAGGTCGAACACCTCGCCGCTGCTGACATTGCTGGCAATGATGCGATCGGGGCGCATGCGCAGCGCGTTGCCGACCAATTCGCGCAAGGTGACGGCGCTTTTGCCTTCATTATTGGGCGGGCGGGTTTCCAGGCGGACCAGGCGCTGGTGATCTAGCACTACCCATTCCTTATCCTGAACGACCACAATGCGCTCATCGCGCGGAATCATGCGGGAAAAGATGCTCAACAGCGTCGTTTTGCCGGAGGAGGTGGCGCCCGAGATGATGATATTGGCGCGGGCGTTGATGCAGGCTTCGATGAAGGTGATCATCCCTCGGCTGATGCAATTGTATGCGAGCAAATCATCCAGGGTCAACGGATTCTGAGGGAATTTGAGGATGGTGATGGAAGGACCGGTGAGGGCGATGGGCGGGATGACGATATTGACCAGGCTGTTATCCGCCAGGCGCAGCTCAACGAAGGGGCGAGACTCGTCGACACTGACGCCAAGGGGATGGGTAATGGCATCGATCAGGGCATAGATCTGGGCATTGCTTTGGAAGGGGGAAGGAACATCCAGGAGATGACCTTGCTTTTCCACATAGACGCGCTCATGATTATCGATCAAGATCTCACTGATATGCGGATCATCCAGCAGCGGGGAGATCAATTCTAAAGCAGTTCTCTCATCCATGGCTTTTTCTCCTTATGTATCCATTATAGCGAGGCGCATGGCGGGCGGTAACGCCCGTCTGACGGGGGGATGACCTGTTAAGATGGACAGGTATGCTTTACGATGGGGGTTTCATACCCTGGATCCAACCCTGTCGCAGGGCATAAACGGCAGCCTCCGTGCGCGAGCTCACCCCCAATTTGTTGTAAAGGTTGTCAAGATGATAGTTGACGGTGCGGGCGCTGATGTGCAGTTGGAGAGCGATCTCTTTATTGCTCAGCCCCTGCGCTACGCATTGGATCACTTGCAGCTCACGCGGTGTTAGCTGGATGGGGGCAGGCAGGGGGATATGGAAGGTGCAGTGGAATGGTTCGCCAGATGCCTGGGAGGTGCGAGATACTTCGACCGTCGCACCGGAAAGTTGGAGACGCTGGATCGTATCGGGGAGCAGAGCATGGGTGAGAGGGTTAGAACCATTGTGCTGGAAGCTGAGGGTTAATTGTTCTGTTTGGAGGCCAGTCGTTTGCAGGTGGATGGCGACCTGGGTGGCATGCTGCCTGTGGATGGCATCCAGGGCATCCTGGGCGAGGCGAAAAGCCAGCAATTCCAGGTCGCGCGGTGGGCGCTCTGCCATTCGTTCCAACGCCAGGGTGATTTGAATGCCTGTGGCGCGGGTCACCTGGTTAGCCAGCGCCTGGAGGGCGGGTTCCAGGCCGAGCGATTCCAGGATGGCGGGTTTCAGGCTGGCATCCAGGTCGCGCGCCTGCTGGGCAATCTGCCGCGCCAGGGAGGCGAGCAGCGATACTGCCATGCGGGCCTGGGGATCAGAGGCGAGAGTTTGCTCGAATGTGCGCGCCTGGGCGAGCAGAAGGTTCAACGGCTCGACAATCTCTTGCCTGAGCAAGGCAGCCAGGCGGCGGCGCTCCAATTCAACGGCTTTGGCAGAGTCCGGTTCGTTCACATTGGGGTGTTTAGCCTTGGGGGCATACCTGGACAGAGGATCATTCCGAGTCGTGATTTTCATGTGTTTCTGTTGCCTGGCTGAGGTATTTCTCGCGCAGGGTATTGATTGCCAGAAGTTGGCCGCTGATCTCATCCTTGTAATACCACTGCTCCCAGCCATTGCAAGGGGCTTCTTGTATCATGCGGGCGATTTGATGGATGGAGCCAGTCTGGGGACCGAAGCGGATGGAGCCATTGGATAAGATCGTGGCGGTTTTGCCGGTGTGGCCATAATAAAGGATTTGACCGGCTTTGAGCAATCCATTTTCGAGCAATGTCCCGAACGACACGCGCGGGCGGTTGCGCTTCGTTTGAAAAACGTACAGGTCTTCGTTGAGCGGCTCGTTGGGGATGGCATTGATCCGATCCTGGGCTAGCTGGATATATGCGGGGTCGCGTTCAATGCCAATCCAATGACGATGAAGTTTTTTGGCAACCGCCCCGGTCGTCCCGCTGCCGAAGAAGGGGTCGAGCACCACATCGCCGGGATTGGTGGTGGATTGGATCACGCGATACAAGATCGCTTCGGGCTTTTGGGTGGAATGGGCTTTGGAGCCGTTGATCTTTACCCTTTCTTTGCCGGTGCAGAGGGGGATTTCCCAATCGCTGCGCATTTGCAGCGCATCGTTGAGGGCTTTCATGGTGTGATGGTGGAATGTATAGCGCGCGCCCTTGTTTTTCTGCGCCCAGATCAGTGTTTCATGGGCGTTGGTGAAGCGCACGCCGTGGAAGTTGGGCATGGGGTTGGTTTTGACCCAGACGATGTCATTGAGGATCCAGTAACCCAGGTCCATCAAGATTGCGCCGACGCGATAGATGTTATGATAGGATCCGATCACCCACAGGGCTCCGTTGTCTTTGAGCACCCGGCGGCAGGCGGTGAGCCAGATGCGAGTGAATTGATCATAGTCCGCAAAACCGTCAAATTGGTCCCAGGCATCATCCACGGCGTCCACTCTGGTCATGTTGGGTCGCCAGAGCGTATGATTCAATTGTAGATGATAAGGCGGATCGGCGAAAACCAGGTCAACCGATTTTTCCGGCAGGGAGTTCAGTACCTCTACACAATCTCCCTGAAGAATTTGATCGAGGGGCAAGGTTTGGTGCTCCATTTACGGGGTGGTCAGAAGCCGGATCGCCTCGATGACCAGGTCTGGGCGGTCAATATGGATCGCGTGACCACTGCCTTCGGCGATGATATGCGTGCTGTTGGTCGAGAGGGCAGCCAGCTCATCCTGGAGCAAGAGCCAGATGGCATGAATTTGATCAACGGGATAATCTGCAGGCAGACCAATGGCTTGTAGCGTCTCAGCGTCGATGCTGTTTCCGGCGGTCAGCACGACTAGTGGGAGATCTCCCAGGTCTCCCGTTTCTGCAACTTGATCACAGGTTTCTTGCAAAGCCTTGATCTCTCCAAGCGAAGCATCAAAGTACGAGGGGTGAGAGATCATGGTCACGTACATATCCTGCACATTTTCGGGGAGCTTTTCGATGTGGGGAGGCAGCGCCTGCTCTCCGGCGGCTTTACCGATCAGGCGCAAGATGCCAAAGCGGGCTAAAAAGCCGACCACGCTAAGGTAGCTGTCTTGCTGGTTGGTGATCTGGATGTAATCGGCAGGCAGGCGGGTCAATTGTTCTTCGTGAGCGGCATCCACCAATATCATGCCGGATACTTCTTCTGGATACAGGCTGGCGTACATGCGCACGTTAATCCCGCCCAGGGAGTGTCCGACGAGCACATAAGGCCCTTCAATCCCAGCGTTTTGCAGCAGGGTGTGCAGTTCTGCGGCTATTTGCTGTGCGGTGCGCGGGGATGGTCCAGCATCGCTCCAGCCGTAACCGGCGCGGTCATAGGTGCAGATGCGGGTGAACTGTGCGACTTCTGGCTGCACCAGACTCCAACCAAGCGAGTAGTCGCCATTGCCCGCATCCACAACGACGGTGTGGCTGCCTTGTCCCTGGCAGAAGATATGCAGGCTGTAGCCGCCGATATCTACGAGCTGCCCAGGTGGGGGAAATTTCTTGAAATCAGCAGCGGTGGTTTGGGTTTGGTAAGCATAACCGGCGAGGAGCAAAATCACCAGCAATATGAGCAACCCGGCCAGGATGCGCACTCCCCATCCCAGGCAGCCAATCCGTTTACGATGTGTGGAAGGTTCCATATAAGATTTCCCTTTGCTCGAGTCTCAATCTGATCGGTATGGGTGAGATCTTCCCGCGAATCAGTTAACAGATTGTATAACGAAAAGGCCAATCAGGGCAAACAGAATCAGATCA
>JAFGBV010000259.1 GCA_016932955.1 Anaerolineales bacterium
CCTGGCGAGGAAGGGAAACTGATCATTCAGGTGGAAGATACCCTGATCGGCAAGCAACGCCGCATCCCGGTGGATATGGTCATCCTTTCCGCAGGCCTCGAACCGCAACCAGACGCCAAGGAAGTCGCCAAGAAGTTTGGCATCTCCTGCTCGGTGGATGGCTGGTACATCGAGCGTCACCCGAAGCTCGACCCTGTTGCCACAATGACAGAGGGCATCTACTTAGCTGGCTGCGTTCAAGGGCCGAAGGATATCCCCGCCAGTGTCGCACAGGGCGCGGCTGCGGCAGCGCGCGTGATTGGGAAGATCCAGCAGAAAGAGATCGCTCTCGAACCTGTGCGCGCTACGATCCACGAAGAACAATGCTCGGGTTGTCGAATTTGTAATGACCTGTGCCCATTCAACGCCATCCTCTTCCACGAAGACCGAATGGTCAGTGAGGTCAATCCAGCGCTGTGCCAGGGTTGCGGCACCTGCGTAGCCGCCTGCCCGGCAGGGGCGATCAGTGGGACCGGCTTCTCAAACGAGCAAATCCTGTCTCAGGTTGAAGGCTTGTTGATGGTCAATTTATCGAAGGAGGCAGCCATTTCACAGGGCTGATAAACATAGATGAGCGAAGAAACGAAACCCTTTGAACCAAACATCATTGGTTTCACCTGCAACTGGTGCAGCTATCGAGCTGCCGACATGGCCGGAACAGCACGCATGAAATACTCTCCGAACGTCCGGCTAATCCGCCTGATGTGTTCGGGCCGCTTCGATCCGACTTTTGCTTTCAAGGCCTTTGCCAACGGCGCCGATGGCGTGCTCATTTCTGGCTGCCACCCCGGCGACTGCCATTACGTGAACCAGAATTATAAGACCATGCGGCGTTTCCGCCTGATGGTGCGTGTCCTCAGCCAGATGGGAATTGAGCCGGAACGTCTCAAGCTGATGTGGGCCAGCGCAGCCGAAGGCGCAATTTTCGCCGAGGAAATCAACAAATTTGTGGAACAAGTACGGGCGCTGGGGCCGCTGAACTGGGATAAAAGTAGAGAAGCCATGGAACCATCCTTACACGAGGAGGTAGCAGCATGACCAAACCCAAATTTGCAATGTACTGGGCAGCATCCTGTGGCGGATGTGAGATTGCGGTGCTCAATATCAACGAGAAAATCCTGGATTTTGATGCCAATTTCGATGTCGTCTTCTGGCCAGTTGCGATGGATGCCAAGTATAAGGATGTAGAGGCCATGGAGGATGGGTCCATCCTGCTCACTCTCTTCAACGGCGGCATCCGCAACGACGAGAACGAGCACATCGCCAAGCTCCTGCGCAAGAAATCAAAGATCCTGGTTGCCTTTGGTTCTTGCGCTTGTGAGGGTTGCATCCCTGGCTTAGCCAACTTTTCTCCCATCAACCAATTAGTAGACACTGTTTTTAGCACAATATCAACTGACAACCCAGATAATATTCGTCCACATCCATCCTACGAAGTGCCTGAGGGGACAATCTATATTCCCACCCTGTACCCTGTCCTGAAGACCCTCGATCAGGTAGTGGATGTGGACTACTATATGCCAGGCTGCCCGCCCGAATCCCATCAGATCGCCGCGGTAATCGACCTTGTCATCCAGGTAGTACAGGGGAAAGCAGAGCTGCCCCCCAAAGGCACAACGATCGGCGCTGGCCCATCCACCGTTTGCGATGAATGCCCACGTAAGCGCAATGTAAAGAGCATCAAGGAATTTAATCGCATTCAATTCATCACACCTGATCCCGAGTTATGTCTTCTTGAGCAGGGTATTCCCTGCAATGGCCCTGCTACTCGCAGTGGTTGTAACGCCCGTTGCCCAACAGCCGGTGCTCAATGTATCGGTTGCTATGGCCCCGCTGAAGGGGTGATAGATTATGGCGCTCGGCTAATCTCCGCTTTCGGCTCCACAATCGACGCCGACGACCCTGAAGAGATTGATCGCATCCTCGATGGTCTGGTTGACCCAGCAGGACAGTTCTATCGCTTCAACCTGGCAGGCTCCATGTTGCGATCCGCAAAATCAGCCTGGAAATCGGGCGACTAATTTTGGAGGTAGAGATGACACAACGAATCACAATTGACCCAATCACCCGCCTGGAAGGTCATGGCAAAATCGAGATCTTCCTCAACGATGAGGGCGATGTCGCCAACACCTACTTCCAGATTCCTGAGTTGCGCGGCTTCGAGAGCTTTGTTGTCGGCCGTCCAATAGAGGAAATGGCCCTGCTGACCAACCGCATCTGCGGTGTGTGCCCTGAGGCGCACCACATGGCGGCCTCAAAAGCGGCTGACGCTGTTTACCATGTAACCCTGACGCGCACCGCCAAGATGCTGCGCGAGCTTCTCTACATGGCTTTCTACTGCACCGATCACACCACCCACTTCTACGCATTGGCTGGCCCAGACTTCATCGTAGGCCCAGATGCACCGGTTTCCGAACGCAACATCCTGGGCGTAATCCACAAAGTTGGGCTGGAGATCGGTGGAAAAGTAATCCAGATGCGTAAATTTGGCCACAATGTAGTGGAGATGATTGGTGGGCGCAAGGTTCATCCCTGCACCTCCATTCCAGGTGGATTGACCAAAGGAATCACCGAGGAACAACGTAAAGAGATCGAAGAGATGGGCCGCTGGGCGATTGAATTTGGCCAATTCAGCCTCCAGGCCTTTAACGATATCGTATTGGGCAACAAAACTTACCTCGACTTGATCCTTGGTGATATCTACACCCACAAAACCTACTACATGGGCATGGTGGATGAGAACAACAAAACTAATTTCTATGATGGCAAAGTCCGTGTTGTTGGTCCTGATGGCAAAGAACTGGTTAAATATGCCCCGAATGAATACATGGATAATGTAGCCGAGCATGTGGAACCATGGACCTATCTCAAATTCCCCTACATGAAGAAGGTGGGCTGGAAAGGTTTTGTGGATGGCCCCGAGTCGGGCGTTTACTGCGCCACACCCCTCTCCCGCCTCAACGCTGCAGATGGCCTTGCAACGCCACGCGCCCAAGAAGCGTACGAGAAAATGTACAGCACGCTTGGCGGAAAACCGGTACACCAACGCCTGGCTACCCACTGGGCGCGCCTCATCGAGCTGCTTTATGCTGCGGAGCGCTGGGTAGAATTGGCCACTGACCCCGAGATCACCTCGCCAAACTTCCACACCATCCCCACTGAGAAACCGACTGAGGGCATTGGCATTGTTGAGGCGCCGCGCGGCACGCTGACGCACCACTACTGGACTGATGATCGTGGTGTGGTCACCAAGGCTAATCTGATTGTTGGCACTACCAACAACTATGCGCCTATCTCTATGTCGATCAATAAAGCCGCCAGCAGCCTGATCAAGAAAGGTACTGTGATCAACGAGGGCTTGCTCAACATGGTCGAAATGGCCTTCCGCGCTTATGATCCATGCCTGGGATGCGCAACACACTCCTTGCCAGGCCAGATGCCGTTGGAAGTCACAATCCACAAAGCTAATGGCGATGTGGTGGATGTGCTAAAGCAGTTCGTTGACTAGTACTGTTCAAAAGATGGGCAATCGCCAATTCTTTCATCGATTACCCATCGAAACAACATCACAGGGAACAGTATAATAAAGGCGGATAGCTTAGGGTTATCCGCCTTTAAGTTGTCTTGCTGGTGATTTGGCAACATGTCAGGTTTACTTCATCTTACTTGCCTGGAGTTAGGATGCCCGTAGATAAAATCTTGGTGGTTGGCCTTGGAAACCCCATACTTGGCGATGATGGCGTGGGGTGGGCAGTTGCGCACGAGGTCGAGACGCAACTGAAGGATCACCGCAATGATGTGGAATTTGATTACTTGTCTTTAGGCGGATTGAGCCTCATGGAGCGCTTTATCAATTACAAACACGTTGTCCTGATCGACTCAATCAGGAGCGGGCAACACCCAATAGGCTCCGTGCTAAGATTTACACTGGAAGATTTGGCGGATGTGTCCGGTGGGCATATGACCGCTGCTCACGATACCTCCTTGAAAACAGCCTTAGTGATCGGCAGAAACCTGGAAGCTGCCCTTCCAGACGATAAGGATATTCACATCATAGCCATTGAAGCAGAATATGTCTATGACTTTCAGGAAAGCCTAACACCACCGATTGCGGCAGCAGTGCCAGCAGCCGTAAAACAGACATTAACTTTGTTAAATGAAATCAGGTGAGCACATGACCCAACATATTACCATTGCCGAAAAAATATTATCGGCCAACGATAAAATCGCACAGGAAAATCGCACTATTTTGGATCAGGCGAATATATTTTCCATTAACATCATGGCCTCGCCTGGTGCAGGGAAAACCACCTTTATCATTAAAAGCCTGGATGCGCTCAAAGGACGCCTGCGCATGGGCGTTATCGAAGGTGACTTGGCTACTTCACTCGACGCAGAAAAAGCAGCCGCAGCAGGTTTGCCTGCTGTTCAAATCAACACGGGCGGTAATTGCCATTTGGATGCAGTCATGGTATCCAATGCTTTGCCTTCTCTGCCGCTGGACGATCTCGACCTGGTAATTGTAGAAAATGTCGGCAATTTGATCTGCCCGGCAAGTTTTTCTCTTGGCACACACATCAACCTATTGATCGCCTCTATCCCTGAAGGGGATGACAAACCCTATAAATATCCCAGTATGTACCATGGCGTACAGGTATTGGTGATCAGTAAAATCGATTTGTTGCCTTACATCCCTTTTAACATGGATTACTTCCGTCAAGGTGTGGAAATTCTCAACCCTGGGGTAGTTACCTTCCCTGTTTCTGCAATGACCGGCGAAGGCATGCAGGCCTGGGCCGATTGGCTTGTTGAGCAGGTGAAAACGAAACAGGCGTAGAGATTATCACCTGCATTTCTAGCACTTTAATGAAAACTTACCATATTCACATTACTGGTATCGTGCAAGGTGTTGGATTCCGTCCTTTTGTGTATGGGCTGGCAACACGATTTGAGCTTTATGGGTGGGTATGCAATACCTCAGCTGGAGTGGATATCGAAGTACAAGGCAAAGAAGAAAATCTGGGGGCGTTTATATCTGCATTAAGGGATGAAAAGCCGCTTCTTGCTAAAATCGATTCTCTTGAAGCCACTGAAATCGATACCTCAATACTGCATCACACATTTAACATCCGCGAGTCAGCGACGATTGCTGGCGCATTTCAGCCGGTTAGTGCCGATGTCGCGATCTGCGCTGATTGCGAGCGCGAGCTCTTTGACCCCAATGATCGCCGGTACCTTTACCCCTTCATCAATTGCACCAATTGTGGGCCGCGGTTTACGATTATCAAAGATCTTCCCTATGATCGCCCCAAGACTACGATGGCTTCTTTCCCGCTCTGTCCGGATTGCACCGACGAGTATCATAATCCGCTCGACCGTCGCTTCCATGCTCAGCCCGTAGCCTGCCCGGTCTGCGGGCCGCATGTCTGGGTGGAACAAATAGATGGATCAGAGCAGATCACGGGATTGCAGGCCATCCTTTTGGTCCGCCGTTTATTACGCCAGGGAAAAATTGTGGCTATCAAAGGGCTGGGCGGTTTTCACCTGGCTTGCGACGCCGCTAACCCCTCGTCTGTTGAACTGTTGCGTCAACGCAAAGGGCGCCAGGGAAAACCATTGGCGTTGATGGCAGCAGATATGGCCTCTATTGAAAGCCTGTGTCATATCAGGGATGAGGAGAGGCTTCTGTTGACGGGTTACGAAAAACCGATTATCTTGCTGGAACGGCTTTCAGCGGATTTGCCATCCGAACAGGTCGCTCCCGGTGTAGATACCCTTGGCATAATGCTGCCATACACCCCTCTACACCTTCTTTTGCTCAATCAAACCAATCCTCTGCTTGCACAGGAACCCGTTCCCCCTGTTCTGGTGATGACAAGCGGCAATTTCAGCGAAGAGCCGATAGCCACCCAAAACCGGCATGCCATCCAATACCTTGCCCCATTAGCCGACGCATTCTTGCTTCATAACCGCGATATCCATATTCGCTGCGATGATTCAGTAATCCGATTGGACAGGAAGCCGAACAAATCCGAGGCTTCGCCAGACATCATCTACCTGCGGCGTTCACGCGGTTATGCACCTTATCCCATCCACCTGCCATTCAAGACGCGCCCTACTCTGGCACTCGGCGGGGACTTAAAGAACTCCTTTTGCCTGACGCGCCAGAAGTACGCTTTCCTCTCTCACCACATTGGCGATATGGAAAATGTAGAGACCCACGCCTCCTTCGAACAGGGCATCGATCACCTATGCCGCCTGTTCCGAGTTGAGCCAGAACAGATCGCCTGCGACTTGCATCCTGGTTACTTCACTACATCATGGGCTCAAGATAACGCCAAAGTACCTCTCGCCGCGGTACAACATCACCACGCGCACATCGCGGCATGTATGGCTGATAATGGGCTGGAGAATCAGCGCGTGATTGGCCTGGCCTTTGACGGAACAGGCTACGGCTATGACGGCGCAATATGGGGCGGTGAAGTACTCCTGGCTGATTACACTGCTGATCAGCGCATAGCCCATCTCGAGTACCTTCCCCTACCCGGAGGAGAAGCTGCCATCCATCATCCGTGGCGTATCGCTGTCGGCTACGCGGCAACTCTGGGATTGGATGTAAGCCACTTACCTTTCCTGCAGAACATTGATCAGCAAGCAATTGGCATCGTTCGTGCTCAAGTTGAGAAGAGAATAAACACCCCCCTCACCTCAAGTATGGGCCGCCTATTTGACGCCGTGGCCAGTCTCGTGGGAGTTCGCAACGATGTGACATACGAAGCCCAGGCAGCTATTGAACTGGAAACACTATCCCGGTCACAGGTAAAGCAAGCGGCTCCCTATCCCTATACCCTCATCGATGAGCCAGATGTGCTGATTATTGGAGTCAAACCTCTCTTCACAACTATCATCGAAGCCGTATCTGCTGGTCAATCTCCCGGCTGGATTGGGGCATGTTTCCATTATACGATTGCTGACTTGAGTCTAGAGATCTGTCGCCGGATGCGTGAACGCACGCATATCAACAGCGTTGCCCTCTCTGGTGGCGTATGGCAAAACCAACTCCTGCTCGAGCTCACTCGTTCTAGCCTGACCGAGGATGGATTTAGGGTATATTTTCACCATCAGACGCCGACTAACGATGGCGGCCTCGCACTTGGTCAAGCGGCTGTTGCCAACCATAGATATCAGATGTTACAATTCGAACAGAAATTTAACGGTTGATTTGGAGGTCAAGATGTGTCTTGGAATACCGGGAAAAATAACAGATATCTACCAGCAAGGTTCACTTGCTATGGGAAAAGTTGATTTTGGGGGTGTGCTCAAGAATGTTTGTCTGGAGTATGTACCAGAAGCCAAAGTAGGAGATTATTGCCTCATCCATGTGGGCTTTGCCATTAGCCTGATGGGCGAAGAGGAGGCCACTGAAACACTCCAATTGCTCCGTGAAATTGCTGCGTTTGGAGAAGAATCAGCCGATGAAATCCTCAACCTCGATCCACAAAGCAGCCAATGAGATATATTGACGAATACCGTGACCCGGCAAAAGTAAGCGCCTTGTTGGCAGAAATCCGCTCTGCAATCACCCGTCCCTGGGTTCTGATGGAGATCTGCGGTGGGCAAACGCACGCCTTTTTACAGCACGGATTGGATGCGATGCTGCCCGAACAACTTGAGCTGGTTCACGGGCCTGGCTGCCCTGTATGCGTCACTCCATTGGAACAGATTGACCGCGCCCTGGCGATTTCCGTGCTGCCCGAGGTGATTTTTGCTTCCTATGGGGATATGCTGCGTGTTCCCGGATCAAGCAACGACCTGTTTTCTGTGCGCGCATCAGGAGGCGACGTGAGAGTGGTGTACTCCCCTCTCGATGCAGTTGGCCTCGCTGAAGCAAATCCAAACCGACAGGTAGTTTTCTTTGCTATCGGTTTTGAGACGACAGCCCCGGCGAACGCGATGGCGATATTGCAGGCTAAAGAGAAACAATTGAAGAATTTCTCAGTGCTTGTTTCTCATGTATGCGTGCCGCCTGCCATGGAGGCAATCTTAAGCTCTCGGTCGAGCCGGGTCAATGGGTTCTTGGCAGCCGGTCATGTTTGTGCTGTGATGGGGTATCATGAATATCCAGCCATTGCCGAAAAATACCACGTACCAATCGTGGTGACCGGCTTTGAGCCAGTAGATCTCCTGCGCGGGGTATTGTGTGCCATTCGCCAATTGGAGGCAAATCGGCATGAGGCTGAAAATGCCTATGAACGGGCGGTCACATTTGAGGGAAACCACGCAGCACAAAAAGTGATCCATACCGTATTCCAAAGCGTGGATCGCAAATGGCGCGGGATTGGGGTCATCCCGCTTTCCGGCTGGGGTCTGTGTCCAGAATTTGCAGAGTTTGACGCAGAAACGCGCTTTGCAGTGGGGGAAATTAGCACGCAAGAATCGCCATTGTGCATTGCAGGCGAGATCCTACAAGGCCTAAAGAAACCCCCGCAGTGCCCCGCTTATCATAAACAATGTACACCCCAAACGCCACTTGGCGCGCCGATGGTATCTGCCGAGGGCGCCTGCGCGGCGTATTATCGTTACCATCAAGGCATGGAATATGACCGATAATGATCTTGACTTTGAAGGATATACCTGTCCTCTACCTCTTTCGCCAAAAGATAAAGTTGTTTTAGGTCATGGGTCGGGAGGAAAGCTCAGTCATGACTTACTCGAGCGGCTCTTCCTTCCAGAACTAAGCAAGGCCGCTCCGCGAGCCCTGGATGATTCGGCGATTATAAACCTCGAGGGGAAGCGGCTGGCGTTAACCACAGATTCTTATGTGGTTTCACCACTGTTCTTCCCCGGCGGGGATATCGGCAGGCTGGCAATCTGCGGCACTGTCAATGATCTAGCAATGGTCGGAGCTACACCCCTCGCCCTGACATGCGGATTTATTATTGAAGAAGGCCTACCATTCGAGATCCTGCAGCGCGTCTTACATTCCATACGCGATGCTGCAGCCGAGGCTCATGTTTTCATTGCTTCTGGTGATACAAAAGTTGTGCAGAAAGGAGTTGCTGATCAAGTATTCATCAACACAGCCGGGATGGGCTATGTTCCTGATGGCGTGAATATTTCTGGGAAGAATGCCAGACCCGGTGATGTGCTGATCATCTCAGGTACCATTGGGGATCACGGAATCTCCATCCTATCAGAAAGGGAGGGTCTGGAGTTCGAGACTGATTTACAATCCGATGTTGCACCGTTGAATGATCTGGTGCAAGAAATGTTGAGCGCAGGAGAGGTAAAAGTATTGCGCGACCCTACCCGCGGAGGGTTGGGTACAACACTGGTTGAGATCGCCCGACAATCGGGGGTGATCATTGAACTCAGCGAACAGGCAATCCCTGTAAAGCCCCAGGTGCGCGCCGCCTGCGAGATGCTTGGCTTTGACCCGCTATACATCGCAAATGAGGGCAAGCTGGTTGCATTTGTTGCAGAGAAAGACGCCAATCGAATCCTGGATACCATGCGCAGGAACAAATACGGTCACGATGCTGCCATTATTGGCAAAGTGGTTGAAGATGGCAGGCCTCGGGTGTACCTAAAAACAGCTATTGGAGGGATGCGATTGGTGGACATGTTACCTGGAGAATTACTTCCCAGGATTTGCTAGCATTTTTTTACGCATATATGACAAGTTCCACAGATTTTTATGACAGGTGATACTTAGCGATGCCAATTATCACTGATATAATCTACCCAATAGGCAGATTCTTGGACAACACTTTGTTAATGACATGAGCATCATCAATCTAATTTGCACGCAGCTCAGGCCAGGCTACAACCATCACCAAGTTGAACGATTGAACTTCCGGCATGTATCGCCCAAATCTAATTATCATACCGGGGAGGCTTTATGATTTCACCTGAACTACTCAAGCGTTATCCATATTTTGGGGTGCTCAGTGAAACACATCTTGTTGAAATTGCCGATATCGCCCAAGAGATCGCGTTTTTAAAGGGCACGGAGATCTTTGAGGAATGCGGCGAAGCGGATACGATCTACCTGCTTCAGGATGGCGGCGTAGATCTGCATTACAAATATGAAGATGAATTCCATCCTGAAACAAACAAAGAATATCCGGCAGGGGAGATCAACCCCGGCGAAGTATTTGGCGTTAGTGCGTTGATCGAACCTTACTCGTTCAACGCCACTGCTCGTGTATCCAAAGACTGCCACGTGATTGCAGTAGATGCGATTGCGCTGCGTAAGTTGTTCGAAAAAGACCCAACCTTAGCCTATCAGATGATGAACCAGACCACAAAAATCCTGATGGAGCGATTAGGATATCTCCGGCTACAATTGGCTGCCGCAAATTTGTAGGAAATATGAACGCACCAAAGGCAGCCTTCAGTCAGTGAAACTAGCAAGAAATTGTACAGGAGCGCCGCCATGGTCCCAAAAGACGACCTGATCTACCGTCAAGTATTCACCCTCAAAGATGGAGCAAGAATATTGCTCCGTCCCATCACCCGCGATGATCGTCAAGCGCTGATCGATCTCTTTGCCCCCGTATCTGCAGAAGATATGCGCTATATGCGCCACAACGTGAAAGACGAGCAGCTTGTTGCTGCACGCGTCGATCAGTTGGATTATGCGAAAGAATTACCTCTGATCGCCGTCTTTGGTGAGCGGATTGTTGGTATCTGCAGCATGCAAATGAAGAATGGCCCCGATCGCCACCGCGCAGAGCTGCGTATCTTTCTAGCCAGGGATTTCCGCCGCCGAGGCGTAGGTAGTCGTTTGTTGCAAGGAATCATTGATCTGGCTAAGCGAAAAAACCTGTACATGCTGGAAGTGCAAATCGTCAGTGACCAGCATCATTTTATTCGCTCCTTCCAGAACGCCGGCTTTGAAACCAAATGCATCTACGCTGATTACTTCATGCTGCCTGATGGTGATCTGCGCGATGTGGCACACTTGATCTTGCATATACGGGAATCGGATGATCAATTCTAAAGAATTCTGAATCCTGAGTCATTATTGGGGCGAGTCTGCACAAGTGTCGATCGCCCCTATTTTTGAAGAAGGTGTTCTGCTAAAACGATAATTGATACCAAATATATCCAGGAGCGCAACAAATTCAAGCATATTGCCATAAGGAGGTGTCCATGCAAACAAAAACTTTTGAAACCCCCGCTTTATACGCAGACCATCATGTTGTTGAAGTCCGGCGCATCTTGCTGGAAATACCTGGAGTTGTAGACGTGTATGCGAGTAGCGCTTTCCAGGCCATTGAAGTCACCTATGACGATACAAAGGTCAACGACCTGGAGATCGCAGTGAAACTAGATAATGCAGGCTACCTGGGAGAGTGGAGCCAGCCCATCGAGACGGGAGTTTCCGCTTACCACGCAGCTCAACCCCAAGCCACTTTTTTTCGCCACACAATTGCTTTTCCACAAACCCGCCAAGCGGTGGCATTCGCCCAGAATGTCAGTTACCTGGGACGCCCCCTCTGGCCTTGTCCTGGTATGGGTATTATTTCTAAACCGATGGAGGATTAAGCAATGGTTAAAGGTAAACGGAGTTACGAGGAACAAAGCATAGATCCTGCAGCGCAGGATATGTTGATCCAGGCCGATGAACTAGGCCTCGGTACAGCATTCAGCCGGGCAGACGAGATGACCCCTTGCAATATCGGTGCAGCAGGTATGTGTTGCAAGCAGTGCAGCATGGGTCCCTGCCGGTTGACGAAGGATGGCCAGGTGGGCGTCTGTGGGGCCACCATCGATACGATCCAGGCACGTAATCTGATCCGGGCGATCGCCTCTGGTGCCGCAGCCCACTCCGATCACGGGCGTGGCATGGCCTTCACCCTGAAAGCCGTGGCGAACAACGAAACCGAAGGTTACATTATTCGGGATGTAGCCAAGCTGCGTAATATTGCTGAAATGTATGATATCCCAATCCAGGGACGCTCGCCTCAAGAAATTGCCAACGATCTGGCGGACCTGTATATCGCCCAATTTGGGCAGCAAATGGGAGAAACAATTCCAACCCGGCGCGCCCCACCCAAGCGTCAGAAACTATGGCGTGAAACTGGCGTGATGCCGCGTGGTGTTGATCGTGAGATCGTTGAGTCGTTACACCGCACTCACATCGGTGACGACCAACATGCCGAACACATCCTGCAGCATGCCATTCGCACTGCCATATCTGACGGCTGGGGTGGTAGCATGATTGCAACAGATATCTCGGATATTCTTTTTGGCACACCCGCTCCCGTCCTGGGACAGGCTAACCTTGGCGTCTTGAAAGATGATATGGTCAATGTGGTTGTTCATGGTCACGAGCCCACATTGAGCGAGATGATCGTGGCCGCTTCGCAAGATCCGGAAATCATCGAATACGCCAAAGCCACGGGAGCAAAAGGCATCAACCTCTCTGGCATTTGCTGCACCGCGAATGAAATCTTGATGCGCCAGGGGATTCCAGCAGCAGGGAACTTCTTGCAGCAAGAACTGGCTATCCTCACCGGATCTGTTGAAGCAATGATTGTAGATGTGCAGTGTATCATGCAAGCGCTAGTAGGCCTTGCTGAAAACTTCCACACGCTAATTATCACCACCTCGGAAAAAGTCAAAATCAAAGGGGCGACCCATATTGAATTTGATGAGCACAAAGCCATGACTATCGCCAAACAGATCCTGCGCATCGCCATCGACAATTACAAAAAGCGCGGGAAAACCCACATCCCACAGGTGCGCAACGATCTCATCCCGGGTTTCTCCCATGAATACATTAACTATATGTTAGGTGGCAGCTACCGGGGATCCTTCCGTCCATTAAACGATGCCATCATGGCCGGGCGCATCCGCGGCGTGGCTGCCATTGTCGGTTGCAACAACGCGCGCTCCACCCACGATTACCTGCACACCTATGTCACCCAGGAACTTCTCAAGCAAGATGTGCTGATCGTGCAGACAGGCTGCGGCGCAATTGCCTCTGCCAAGGTGGGATTGATGTTAGGAGAGGCAGGCATCGACCTGGATCAGGTAGGGCCAGGTCTACGTGAAGTATGCGAGACTATCGGCATCCCCCCTGTGCTGCATATGGGGTCTTGCGTGGATAATTCCCGCATTCTGACTGTACTGTCCCAGATGGTAGCAGATGGCGGCCTGGGAGACGATATTGATCAGGTCCCTGCAGTCGGCTTAGCTCCTGAATGGATGAGCGAGAAAGCTCTCTCGATTGGCACTTACTGTGTTGCATCCGGTGCATATGTGATCTTTGGTGGTTCATCGCCGGTTAGCGGCATGCCTGACCGCGTATCGGACAGCGACATTGTCGCGGATTTTATCAGCCAGGGTTGGGAGAAGCTTTATGGCGGCAAACTGGAGTTCATTCCCGATGCCGATGAAATGGTCAGTAAGACACTGGAACATATCGACAAGAAACGCGCCGCCTTAGGCCTGCCGGAGTATGATCCGCAGCGCTTCGGGCGTGGCGGCGACACATTGATGCTGGAGCTGGAGAAATTGCCCCTTGCCCAGCGTCGCGAGGCCATCTATGGCCAGGCAGCAGATTAGGAGGTAACCCATGTCACGATATATCGCAACCCGGGCCATTCGTGGCGCCAATGCGCTGGTCGCAGAAGCCGAGGTAATGCTCAAGCATGCTTTAGCTGAGAAAGGACCCGACACTCCCGTTACTTTTCCCAACACCGCCTATTACCTGCCACTGATCGGCGGCATGACTGGAACCCAGGTTGAGAAGCTTGCTCAACTAGAGCCGGTCATCCAGCATGCTCGCGAGCTGCTGCACCCGATTCCCGCCAACAATAAATGGACACCCTATCTTGGTGAAACGCTCGATAGCGGTATGGCTACCCTGCTGGCAGCCGAAACCATCGAGGCTGTGCGTTTTGTCTATGGTCTACAACCAGAACCACTACCAGGCATAAGCCTAGCAGGCAGCACATCATACGGTGGGCATAATGGGCATGATCACCTCAATGGTCCCATTGACGATATCCAATTGCGCTCTTGGGGCATCCAGCTCGTTGATGGTCGTATGCCCGGATTCGCAGCCATTGTCGGCGCAGCCAAAACCAATGAGGTGGCAGTCAAGATCGTGCGCGAGCTACAGCGCCGAAACATCCTCTGCTTCCTCTCTGGCAATGTCAATGGGCGCAGCATCATCCATCAGCTCATGGAAGAAGGGGTCGAGTTGGGCTACGACACCTATACTGTTCCCTTTGGTACGGATACGATCAGCGCCATCTACGCCCTGGGCTTTGCCACCCGTTCTGCGCTCACCTTTGGTGGTCTCAAGCCTGGGCAGGCGCGCGAGATCTTGCTTTACAACAAAGACCGCGTCTTTGCCTTTGTGCTCGCCCTGGGTGAAGTGGATGACCTAAAGTATGCCGCTGCCGCTGGGGCGATCAATTTTGGCTTCCCAGTTATCGCCGACACTGTCATCCCCGAGATCTTACCCACCGGCGTGACCACTTATGAACACGTGGTCAGCATGCCCTTCGATAAGATCGAAGGGGCCGATGATCTAGAGCGCGCTGAACGCTTGGTGCAAAAGTGCATCGAAGTGCGCGGGGTCAAGCTGAAATTAACCGAAGTACCCGTCCCGGTACCTTACGGCTCAGCCTTCGAGGGAGAGGTTGTGCGCCGCAACGATATGCGCATCGAATTCGGCGGCAAGCATTCGCGCTGTTTCGAATACCTGTACATGGCCCCTCTGGAGGAGATCGTCGACGGCAGGGTCGAGGTGGTTGGGCCAGGAATCGACACTATCCCACCCCAGGGTTCCATGGATATGTGTATCGTTTCCCAGGTGGCTGGCCGCCAGATGCAGAAAGACTTTGAGCCCGTGTTAGAACGCCAGATACATTACTTCATCAATGGCGCTTCGGGCATCCAGCACATTGGCCAGCGTGACATCACCTGGATCCGCATTTCCAACAATGCTGCCGATAAGGGCTTTAATCTGGAGCACTTTGGCAAGATCCTCCACGCCCGTTTCCATGCCGACTTCGGCGCTATTGTGGATAAAGTTCAAGTGACCATCTTCACTGATCCCAAATTGCACGAGGAGTGGCTGGCTAAAGCGCGCGAAGCCTATGAATACCGCAACAACCGTCTGGCCGACCTGACCGATGACAAAGTAGAGGAGTTTTACTCCTGTACCCTCTGCCAGTCCTTTGCACCAGATCATGTCTGCGTGGTCAGCCCGGAGCGGTTGGGCTTGTGCGGAGCTTATAACTGGCTGGACTGCAAGGCTTCCTTCAGCATCAATCCCACCGGGCCCAACCAGCCAATCAAACTGGGCAAAGTAATCGACCCCATCAAGGGTTACTGGACCGGCACCAACGATTACGCCAAGGTTGGCTCGCATGGTGTTGTGCAAGAAGTAGCCATGTACTCGATCATGGAAAATCCGATGACGGCCTGTGGCTGCTTTGAGTGCATCGTGATGCTGATTCCCGAGGCGAACGGTGTGATGGTGGTAAGCCGCGAGGATATCAGTATGACCCCAGCTGGAATGACCTTCAGTACGCTGGCTGGCGTGGCTGGCGGCGGGTTGCAAACCCCCGGTGTGATGGGGGTGGGCAAGTTCTACCTGACCAGCCGCAAATTCATCTCGGCCGATGGTGGCTTCAAACGCATTGTCTGGATCAGCAGCGTGCTCAAGGAAAGCATGGCAGAAGAATTTAAAGCGGTTGCCAGCCGGGAAGGCGACCCTGATCTATTGGATAAGATTGCCGACGAGCGTAGCGTCACCACTGTTGAAGAACTGCTGGCTTGGTTGGAGGAACACAACCATCCCGCGCTGGCAATGGATCCAATGTTCTAAAATACTTTGGACATGGGAGTATGCACATACTCCCATGTCCACCCACGCATTATGGGCACAGACGAAACAACGCAGCAAAATCCATCCTCACTGCTCGTCCGTGATTTGATGAGCTTAGGGGTGCCAACCTGTACCCCGGATACGGCCATTCCTGAAATCGCCCGCCTGCTCCTAGAGAATAATCTCGAGGAAGTGGTCGTTCTGGCAGATGGGAACGCAGTGGGGGTGATCGGGCAGGCTGACCTGGCTCAGGCATTCACCCACGAGAACGCGCTGGAATTGTTAGCCGAAGTGGTTATGCGCGAAAACACACCTCGGGTACCAGCCGATATTCCTCTGTTAGCGGCTGTGCAAATGATGCTTGACCAGGGAGACAGAGTGGTATATATTACACATCATGCAGGGGGGATTGAATTCCCGGCTGGATATTTGTCGTTGCGCCATATCTTGCGTTACCTGGCGGCTCGCAATGAGAGCGAACTTCAAGATCTGGGAGTAAGCGCTCAGCGAGAGTCGCCTTTAAATGCATTTATTAAGCGCCGAGATATTGCTCGGCAAAAGAATCTCTCGCAGGATTCATTAACCAAGTAACAAATCAGATCATCATTATTAAGGAGGAAACCCTATGCCCGTTGAAATTCCCAAGGAAACCTGGCCTGGTGCGGTTCGTGCGGTCACCATTGGTGCAACCGCCGCGGATGGAGGGACGCGTAAGAGCACTGTCACCGTTGGCGGGGAAAAGTGTATGCCATTTCTCCATTACGAGGTTCCTGCGCCTAGTTCTCCGGCTGTGGCAGTGGAAATCAAAGATTATCCACCAGATGATTGGTCGTCATTGCTGCTGGAGGCGTGGGGGGATGCGATTCAAAATCCAGCCAGTTGGGCGAAAGCCGCCGAAGCAGCCGGTGCAGATTTGATCCAGCTCTCCCTCAGCCTGAACAGCCCCGACGGCAAACCCAACCCACCACAAGCAGCAGTTGATGCAGTCAAAGCTGTTCTCGAGGCAACCGGCTTACCGCTGATCGTATTTGGGCCTGGGCAGGCAGAAGCAGACAACAACCTGATAGTTCCGGTCGCAGAAGCCACCCAAGGCGAACGATTGCTGTTGGGCTTGTGCGAGGATAAGAATTATCGAACCATCGTCGCTACGGCAATGGCTAACGGCCATCTGGTGAACGCACGCACGCCGATGGATGTTAACCTCGCCAAACAACTCAATATCTTGATCAGCGACATGGGAATGCCTCTTGACCGAATTATTATGGATCCCACAACGGGAGCGCTTGGATACGGCATCGAATATGGTTATTCGGCTATGGAGCGCCTGCGCCTGGCAGCGTTGCAAGGAGATAGCATGACGCAACTGCCAATGCTTGTGACGCCCGGCTTTGAAGCCTGGAAAACCAAGGAGGCCAAAGTGGGCAGTGGTGTGCCGGATGCCTGGGGGGATTGGGCACAGCGCTCGATTCATTGGGAAACACTGACCGCCATCACTTTATTGGAGGCTGGTGCAAACATAATCATATTGCGCCACCCAGAGAGTGTGCGGCGGGTGAAACTGGCAATCGCTGACCTGGCTGCCAGGGTATGATCAGCATTTGATATTAGATGGAGTGACGATATGGCTCTAAGTGGCATCCAAATCTATAAAATGCTCCCGCAGACCAACTGCAAGGAATGCGGGTATCCCACCTGCCTTGCCTTTGCAATGAAGCTGGCAGCCAAGCAGGCAGAACTTTCCGCCTGCCCTTATGTGACAGAAGAATCGAAAGCTCAGCTAGCTGAATCAGCAGCGCCGCCGATTCGCCTGGTTACACTCAAAGCAGATGGACATCAAGTCAAGGCGGGCAATGAGGTGGTCATATTCCGCCATGAAAAAACATTCTACAACTTTCCCGGCCTCTTCATCCGCCTGCGCGATGATATGAGTGCAGAGGAGATACAGACCAAAGTAACTGCAGCCGATCAGTATGCAGTGAATTATGTTGGCATGGATCTGACCATTGATGGGTTTGCAGTTGCTTCTATCAAAGGTGACGCTGCAGCTTTCGCGGCAGCAGTGAAGGCCGTTCGGCAGGCCAGCAAGCGACCGTTGATCCTGATGAGCCGTGCTGCCGATATTATGAAAGCTGGATTGGAAGTACTGCCCGGAGAAACACCCTTGATCTATGGCGCAGATGCCCAAAACGCCGACGCCTTCTCCGAACTGGCTAAACAATATAAAGCCGCTCTGGCTGTGTTGGCTCCCACCCTGGACGATTTGGTTGATCTGACTGAAAAGATCAAAGCTGGCGGTGTGGAAGATCTGGTGCTTGACCCCGGCGGGAGAGACCTGGCGTCAGGGCTGGCCATAGGTACCCAGCTTCGTAAACTGGCGATTAAAAAGAACTTCCGTGCCCTTGGATTCCCAGTGATCGCTTTCCCCGGCGATGCCGGAGATCCCGCCATCGAATCGGTGCGGGCAGCCCAGGCAATTGCCAAATATGCCGGTTTCATAGTCCTGGATACCTTCTCACCTGATTTTATTTACCCCTTGCTGGTAATGCGTGCGAATATCTACACCGATCCCCAGAAACCTATCCAGGTGCAGCCGGGCATCTACGAGATCAACTCCCCCAAGCCCGAAGACCCGGTGCTGGTAACGACCAACTTCAGCATCACATACTTCAGCGTGGCAAACGAGGTAGAAGGGTCTGGCTTACCAGCCTGGCTGATAGTGGCAGACGCGGAAGGCATGAGCGTGCTGACAGCCTGGGCGGCCGGAAAATTTGACGCCGAGCGCATCGCCAAGTCGGTCAAAACCTTCAATGTAGAAGATAAAGTCAGCCGAAAGCGCATCGTGCTCCCGGGGCATGTGGCTGTCCTTTCCGGAGAACTGGAGGCTGAACTGCCCGACTGGGAAATCCGCGTGGGTCCACGCGAAGCAGTCGATCTGCCTACCTTCATGAAGCAGGCGTTATGAACGATCTGCCCCTGAGGGTTCCCAACCTTGGGGGCAATGATTTATGACAGAACACACCGTTACCTTTGATACAGGCTCAAGCCCCGTGCGCGTGCGCACGGGCACACTGCTCAGTGAGGCCGCTCGCATGGCTGGTGTTGAGATCAGCCAGCCATGCGGGGGGCAAGGACGTTGCGGGCGTTGTGCGGTCAAGATAGTTGAAGGGAACGCTCGTCGGCGCAGCACACTGCGCCTCTCTGCAGAAGATGTAGAGCAAGGTTACGCTCTCGCCTGCCAGACCGTGGTCGAGGGCGATATCGTCGTTTCAGTCCCGCCACAAGAGAAAATCGAACGCCGCCTCACCTCCGACCGCACTGCCATCGAGGTCACGGTTCCGATTGACTATGATTTCCACGTCTACCAAACGATCCGCCGTTTTCCACTTAAGATCTCCCCGCCACGCCTGGACGATCAGACTGACGACTGGAGCCGCCTGAAAATTGCCCTGCTCCAGCAGGCTGGCCTCGCCAATACCCGGGCTTCCTTGCGCCTATTGCAAAACCTGGGCGAGATTCTCCGCCAGGGTGATTGGCAAGTTACCGCCATCGTCGATATCCAGGCTGAACCCTATGCATCGCAGCCCGAGGAACGCCTGATCGCCCTCCAGCCAGGGATTGTCAGCGAGTCGACCCCACTCTGGGGTATCGCCGTGGACATCGGCACAACAACCGTCACCGTCTGGCTGGTAGACCTCACCTCCGGTGAAGTCAAGGCCCAGGTGGCAGAATACAACGGCCAGATCAGCCGCGGTGAAGACGTTATCTCGCGCATTATCTACGCCAGCAAAGAAGAAGGTCGGCTAGAATTACAGGCTCGCGTGTTGGAGACGATCAACACCCTGATCAATACCGCCTGCAAACGAGCCCAGGTAGAATCTGCCGAGATCGTCAAAGCCACCATTGCCGGGAATAGCACCATGATGCACTTACTGCTGGGCATTCCTGCCTCCAGCATCCGCCTCTCACCCTTTGTCACAGCTATCAACCACATCCCCTTGATGACAGCCACCAGTATCGGCATCAATATCCACCCCGATGCCACCGTGGATTGCCTTCCCGGGGTTGCCAGCTATGTGGGTGCAGATATCAGCGCTGGTGTGCTCGCCTGTCGCATGGATGAGACCGATAAGCTCACCTTATTCCTCGACGTAGGCACGAATGGCGAAACCGTATTGGGCAGCCGCGAGTGGCTGGTGACCTGTGCATGCTCTGCAGGACCGGCTTTTGAGGGCGCCGGGGTTGTCTTTGGGATGCGCGCCACGCGGGGCGCCATCGAGGAAGTATGGGTGGCAAGCGCCAATTCTGCCACACCCTACGAGCCTACATGCCGTGTGATTGGTAACACCCGACCACGCGGTATCTGCGGCAGTGGGTTGATTTCACTGCTAGCCGAGATGTTTATCACCGGTTTGGTGGACAAGGCTGGCAACATCAATCTCTCGCGTGCCAGCCTCACCCCACGCGTCCGTGAAGGGGAACATGGCCCAGAATATGTCGTGGCATGGGCTGATGAGACCGAGCATGGTAAAGACATCGTGATCACCCATGTGGATATTGATAATCTCAAGCGCGCCAAAGCCGCCATCTACGCCGGTTTTACTGTTCTGGCGCAAAGTGTAGGAGTGCCCCTAGAATTGGTCGACCAAGTGCTGATTGGCGGCTCATTCGGAAAATATGTTAACCTTGAAAAAGCCGTCCAGATTGGCTTACTCCCTGACCTTAGCGATCCCCCTAATAATCGCTCTGCGGAACAAAGCAGCGAAAAAGAAAATCGCTGGGAAAAGTTCCAATTTCTTGGCAATACTTCTGTCAAAGGCGCTTACTATGCGCTATTAGACTGGCGCGACCGTGAGCGTGTCAAGGAAATTGCCTCGCAGATGACCTATATTGAGCTTTCTGCAGATAATTCCTTCTATGAGGCATTTATGTCAGCAATGTTCTTGCCCCATACTGACTTATCCAGTTTTCCAAGAGTTGCTGCTGCCATTGAGAATATCGATTCTCTAAATTCCAGCGATGGGACGGTTGCAGCACCACCAATCGAACACAAACCTAGTAGAATTTAAGGAGGCGCCATGTATATCATCGGTGAAAACATTCACATCTTGTCTGATAAAGTTAAAGAGGCCCTGAAGAATAGAGACGGGAAGTTCTTTCAGGACCTTGCTGTCAAGCAAGTAGAAGCAGGTGCCCAGGTGGTTGATGTGAACCTGGGTCCTCGCAAGAGCGACGGGCAAGAAGTGTTCCCCTGGATGGTGGAGCTGCTCGAAAAAGTGGTTGATGTTCCTCTGTGCTTTGACAGCACCAACCTGCTGGGCATCGAAGCCGGGCTGCAGAAAGTCACCAAAGCCCAGGCGATCATTAACTCCACCTCAGCAGAGCCCGAACGCCTGGAGAAAGTGCCCCTGCTGGCCAAAAAATACGATGCCCGCCTGATTGCATTGACCATGGGTAGCGGTGGGATCCCTATCGCTGCAGATGAGCGCGTCAATATCGCTGTTGAAGCTCTCATCCCGCGCATGATGGAAATCGATTACCCAATGGAATATCTGATCATTGATCCCTTAGTGCTTACAGTTTCCGGCTGCCAGGAATACTGTCCACATTTGATCGAAGCGGTGCGCACCCTGCAATATGCCTGGGATCCAGCCCCGCACATCTCAGTCGGATTGTCCAATGTCTCAAACGCAGTGCCGCGCGAGAATCGCCCACTGATCAACCGAGTCTATTGTGCTATGCTCATGGGCGTGGGCCTGAAGATGATGATTGCCGACCCATTAGACAATGAGCTAAAGGAAACCGTGCGCGTGATCGAACAGCGCGACGAAAGCACACCGGTGGGCCGCCTTTATCTGAAGATTGCTGACCGCATTGCCGCTGGGGAGGAACCAACCATCGATGATGTCGATAAGAGCGACCCACAACAGATGGCAATCTGGAAGACAGTTCAGATCTTGTTGAACAAAGTCATCTTTGCAGATGGCTATTTAACTCAGTGAGGTTCACAAGGAGATACCAGTATGATGACAGAAAAAACAAAAGTCAACGTTGAAGAACTGCTCACCAAGGCAAAAAAGCCTTCGGGGGATGCAATGATGCTCCATCCCTTCTACCGGGGCAAGGTTGAGACCGCACTTAAATGCTGTGTGCGCGATTTCAACGACTTTGCCATCTGGTACACCCCTGGCGTGGCAGCGCCATGCCGCGCCATTGCCGAGGATCCAGAGAAGGTTTATGAACACACCAACAAATGGAACACGGTGGCAGTCATCAGCGATGGCACGCGCGTCTTGGGACTGGGCGACATTGGCCCCAAAGCCGGTCTGCCCGTAATGGAGGGCAAGGCGCTCTTGTATAAGTACCTGGGCGGTGTGGACGGGGTGGCCGTAATGCTGGATACCAAAGATCCAGACGCGATCATCAACACCACACTCATGCTACAACCCAGTTTTGGCGGCGTGAACTTGGAAGACATCTCCCAGCCAAAATGCTTCCGGATTCTGGACACTTTGCGCGAAAAAGCAGAAATTCCCATCTGGCACGATGATCAGCAAGGTACCGCAACTGTAACGTTGGCTGGCCTGATCAATGCCCTTAAAGTGGTGGGTAAGAAGATCGAAGATGTAAGCATTGCTTTTATAGGAAGCGGCGCTTCCAATGTTGCCATCTCGCGCCTGATCTTCGGCCGGGGGGCTAACCCGGCACACTGCTTCATGGTCGATAGCAAAGGCATCCTGGGGAAACACCGCAAAGACCTTGAGATGCGCAAAGCCGAATACGTGGATAAGTGGCGTTTATGCCAGATCACAAACGCGGAAGGCCGCCAGGGTGATATCCCCGATGCCATGAAAGGTGTGGATGTTGTGATTGCACTCTCGCGCTCTGGGCCGGGTGTGATCCAGCCAGAATGGATCAAAGCCATGGGTAAAGATGCAATCTTATTTGCCTGCGCCAATCCCGTGCCCGAGATCTGGCCCTGGGAGGCCAAAGAAGCCGGTGCTGCAGTTGTTGCCACAGGCCGTTCTGATTTCCCCAATCAGGTCAACAACTCCCTCGGCTTCCCCGGCATCTTCCGCGGCACGCTGGACGTGCGCGCCCGCACCATCACCGATGAAATGTGCTTTGCAGCTGCGCAGGCGTTGGCGGATCATATTGGCAATAAACTAGACGATGAGCATATCCTGCCTAACATGGACGACTGGGAAATATTCCCGCGCGAAGCCGCCGCCGTCGCCGTCAAGGCGCAAGAGCAAGGCCTGGCTCGCTTCCAGATCAGTTACGAAGACGAATTCAAGCAGGCAACGAACATCATTAAGCGCTCGCGCGACCTGACACACATGATGATGAAGGAAGGCTTCATTGCCCAGGCGCCCGTTTAATGGATGATACCCATCTACTATTTGATAGGAACCAACGAGGTGAACTATGTATGATCTGATTGTCGTCGGTGGTGGACCAGCAGGACTGACCGCTACAATTTACGCTATTCGCAAGCGCTTGAACGTTCTCCTGGTGACCAAAGACCTGGGCGGGAAAACGAATTACCGCCTGGCGCTGCCCTGGGTGAATGATTACCAGGTTATACGCGGCCTGGAGGTGATTAACAAGTTCCGCAGCGAATTAGAATACTTGGATTTTGCTCGCCATATGGAGCCAGCCGATAAAATTCTTCGTCAAGAAAATGGCTTCAAAGTTGTCACGCGCGGCGGTGGCGAGTTGATGACCAAAGCCGTGATCATTACAACCGGTACCAAACAGCAGCGTCTGAATGTGCCAGGTGAAAAGGATTACATGATGAAAGGGCTGTGCTATTCAGCCCTGTCCTACGCGCCACTCTTCATCGACCGCAAAGTGGTTGTGATCGGCGATGGCGATCTGGCGCAACGCTCTACTGCAGAATTGGCCACCGTGGCGCAACATGTCACTATGCTTTGCCCGGCAGACAAAATGGCCATCACCAACTTCAGCGCCAAGCTACGCGCCTCTGCCAACGTGGAGATCCTGGAAGGCTACCAGGTTGTGGAAGTGAAAGGCGATGAATTTGCCAAAGCATTGATCGTTAAAGACGCCAAAGGTCAAAAACAGGAGTTGGTTGCCGAAGGAACCTTTGTGGAAATGTCTCTGGTGCCCAATTCCCAGATTGTAGATGGCCTGGTCAAGCTGGATGACCAGAAGCGTATCATCATCGACTGCAGCAACCGCACCAATGTGCCCGGTATCTTTGCTGCCGGTGATGTGACTAACACGTATGCCGAACAGGTACTGGTTGCGGTAGGTGAAGGCACCAAGGCCACCTTGAGTGCATACGATTTCCTCCTGACCCTGCCGTAAAGCAAACGCATAAGGGATGAAGGCATCTGCCAGCCTTCATCCCTTGTTAAATCTAATGGTGACTTTACTCCTCCGATAAGTATACATCCATCACTTGTGAGGAAGCAGGAGAAAAGGTTAAATCAGATAAATAATACCGGATTGGTTTCACTGGAAGCGCTATCCTGGCAGATAGTGCAATCATTGAACAGCACCTTTCAAATCATTGATAAGCAGGACAAAGCATGCAAACTGAAGGGAAACGCAACGGAAAATCCAAAGCAGCAGCCACCATGGTTGTGGGAGGTGGGATTGGTGGAATGCGCGCTGCTCTGGATCTGGCAGATGCTGGTTTAAAAGTATATCTTGTCGAACAGACCCCCTGCCTGGGTGGTCGGGTAGCACAGTTGGGCTATATGTTCCCCCAACACGATTGCGTGCTATGCCGTGGCACGCCGGATCATGGCTATGGGTGTACCCGACCATCGATCTCCCCTGCCTATATTCAGAACAACCAGCATCCGAATATTGAGATTCTCACCAACACTGTTGTTCTGGATGTTGAAGGGCAAGCAGGAGACTTCACCATCGCCTTGCGCCAAGAACCGCGTTATGTTGACCCTAAAAAATGTATCAACTGTGACTATTGCACCCAGGTCTGCCCGATCGAGCTACCCAACGAATACCAGAGCGGAATGACCAAGCGCAAGGCTGCTTACAAAGTAGCCACACGAGCCGCCCCTGATGCCTATGTGATTGACAAGGGCCCCTATTGCGATCCCTGCCAGAAATGCGCCGAGATTTGCCCAACGAACGCCATTAACCTGAATGAGCAGCCCCGCCTGCTCTCCATTGAGGTCGGTGCGATTATTCTGGCGTTGGGCTTTAAGGTTTACGACTCCCATCAACTGGAAGAACTTGGGTATGGTAGGTATGCCAATGTGGTCGAGTCCATGCAATATGAGCGCCTGGCAAGCCGCTCCGGGCCAACTGAGGGCCTGATTACGCGCCCCTCCGATGGTAAAAATCCGCGTTCGATTGCCTGGTTGCAATGTATCGGCTCGCGCGACCAGGAAAATCAATTTTGCTCCTCCATCTGCTGCATGTATGGCACCAAAGAAGCCATGCTCGCCAAGCAACGCCTCGGCCAAGACACCCAATGCACTGTATTTATGATGGACGAGCGCGCGTTTAATAAAGAATACACAGCGTATTTTGAGAAGGCGCGCGTAGAACATGGCATCCAATACCTGCGTTGCCGTGTATCAGCCATCCGCGAAGATCCCGCCACGCACGATTTGATCTTGCAGTTTGCCGATCCCAACGGCAAGACGCACCAGGAGCGGTTTGAATTGGTCGTCCTTGCCACTGGTCTGCAACCACCCGATTCTGCCCGCCACTTCACTGAAATCCTGGATTTGGAGTTGAACGAGTACGGATTCTGCAAGACTGAAAAGTTCACTCCCCTTGCCACTACCCACTCAGGCGTTTTTGTTTGCGGCGCGTTCTCCACACCAAAGGAAATATCAGAAACCATCATTGATGCCAGTGGGGCTGCTGCAGAGGTGATGCGTCTGCTGAACGAGCAGTTGAACACTTACCGCTATAGCCGCGAGCTGCCTTTCCTGGCTCCGGCAGATCTGCCTGAAGAGCGCGATGTCAGCCAGGAGCCTGTGCGCACGGGTATATTCATCTGCACCTGTGCTGGAACGATGAGCGAAACCCTCAACATGCCTTGGCTGGTAGAACAGGCAGCCAAGCTTCCAGATGTTGTCACATCTCAGGTGGTTGAAGTTGGCTGTTTCCCCAATTCGCTGGATCAGCTTCAGCAAAGCATCCAGGATTTGAGGCTGAACCGGGTGGTGATTGCAGCGTGCAGTAACCGCACCCACGAATCCCTTTTCCAGCGTACGGCGCGCATGGCAGGATTAAACCCCTACCTGATAGAGCTTGTCAACCTGCGCGATCAGTGCAGCAACGTTCACCACCACCAGGTAGAAATGGCCAATCGCAAAGCGCTTGAACTCGTACGCCTGGCAGTGGGGCGCCTCGCAACCGCCCAACCAGTGCATAAACAGGCGTTCACTTGCACACCCACTGCATTGATCATCGGTGGCGGCGTCTCTGGCATGACCGCCGCCCTGGCTGTTGCCGACAGTGGCTACGATGTCATCCTGGTAGAACGCAGCGAGGTCTTGGGCGGCAATTTACAAAATCTCTACTATGTTGCTGAGGGCTACAACCCACGCCGCCTTGGTCGAGACCTGATCAACCGCGTGCGTGCACACCGCCGCATCACCGTCTACAGCCGCACAGAGGTTATCCAGCATGGGGGTCACGTGGGAGGGTTTTGGGCTGACTTGCGTTCCACTAACCCAGATGGCACTACCGAGACTTTCCGTGTTCAACATGGTGTCGCCATCGTAGCTACTGGCGGTCGCGAGGCGCGCAATCACCCCCTGCTTTCGCATTCACAGGTCATCACCCAGAGCGAGTTGGAAGAGAAGATCATCCACAACCCGCAAGAAATTGCCGCGCTGAAAGATTTAGTGATGATCCAATGCGCCCACATTCCAGATGGGCCCAACTATTGCTCACGCGTATGCTGCACAAATGCCCTTAAGAATGCCATCCGTCTCAAGCTCTTCAACCCTGGCTGCCGCGTAATCGTTCTCTATAAGAATATTGTTACGTATGGCTTTCGCGAGGCGTATTATACTGAGGCGCGCCGCCTCGGAGTGCTGTTCATCCGTTACACGGATGAACAGCCTTATGAAGTATTGCAGCAGGATAACCAGCTCAAAGTACGCGTGCGCGATCTTTCACTCGATCGTTGGCTGACCCTCCCCGCTGACTTAATCACATTGAGCACCTCAATTGAGCCTGCAACCGGCGCAAAGGAGCTTGCCAAAATCCTGCGCGTGCCGATTTCCAGCGAGGGTTTCTTCGAGGAAGCGCAGATTAAATTACGGCCAATGGACTTCATGCGCGAGGGTCTCTTCCTGGCCGGTATGGCACACTACCCGAAATTTATTGAGGAAAGCATTGCGCACGCCCTGGCTGCCGCCGCTCGCGCTCTCACCCTGCTCTCCCAAGGTACTCTCCACCTCGGTGGTGTTGTGGCAGTGGTCGACCCCCAAAAATGCGTGGGCTGCCTCACCTGCACGCGCACCTGCCCCTTCGCCATCCCGCAGGTAATCCAGGAAGAAGGGCGCGTTGGTGTGGGAGGCCTGGGTGGTGCAGCATTCATCGATCCTGCACAGTGCCAGGGGTGCGGCACCTGCACCGCTGAATGTCCCGCAAATGCTATCCAGCTTATCAACTACACCGATACACAAATGTTCATGCGAGAGATTGGTGGGTTGGGACAATGGCTGCCGCAGGTTCCTTTCCCACCTGAACCATCGCACCATCTGGTCGTCAACCTGGACAAGGACAGTTAATTAGTTATGAGTGCATCATCCGACATCAAGCAATCAGCGCCTCATGGCGACATCGCGCACAGCTTCGAACCCGAAATTACCGCCTTCTATTGTATTTACTGCGGTTATATGGCCGCCGATACGGCTGGTGCATTGAATTTACAGTATCCGGCTAATGTCAAGTTTATCAGAATGCCCTGTACAGGCAAAACAGATATCCGTTATTTGCTGGAGGCCTTCGAGCAAGGAGCAGACGGTGTATATGTTGTCGCCTGTCCGATCGGGAACTGCCATCATGTGCGCGGCAACGAACGCGGGCTGGCGCGCCTCAAACGGGCGAAAAAGATCCTTGATGAGATTGGAATTGGCGGCGAGCGCCTGGAGATGTTCTTTATGTCCGGCAGCCAGGCCAATGTATATGCGCAAGCCGCCCAGACAATGACTGAGCGCATTCGCCAATTAGGCCCAAATCCACTCAAGATTCCAAGCGGAGAACCCAGCAGCACAAGACAAAACCAAAACGAACCAGATGCAGATGAGGCAGCAGAATTCCGAGGCAGAAAATAACCTGCTGATTTACGAGCTTTGCACAAAGGATCAATGGTGAGAGATTCAGGCGATATCACTGGCAAGCAGCAAATGCCCACCGGAGCTGTAATGGTTGTGGGGGGAGGAATTGCCGGTATGCAAGCATCTCTTGACCTGGCCGATCAGGGTCTTAAGGTCTACCTTGTCGAGCGGCAGTCTGCAATCGGCGGCAAGATGGCGCAGTTGGATAAGACATTCCCAACCAATGACTGTGCCATGTGTACCATATCACCCAAGCTGGTAGAAACCGGTCGCCATCCTAACATCCAACTGATGACCAATAGCGAGGTGGAGGAGATCAACGGGCAGGCTGGTAACTTCACGGTGACTATCCAGCATCAACCCCGCTACATCGATACCACGAAATGCGTTGGTTGTACTGACTGCGCCCAGGTTTGTCCAGTCATCGTTCCAGACACCTTCAACGAAGCCCTCGATTCCCGTCGGGCAGCCTTTAAACTTTACCCCCAGGCCGTACCCAATGCCTTTGCCATTGAAAAGCGCGGCATTGCACCTTGCCGGGATGCCTGTCCTGCCGGGCAACGCGCCCAGGGCTATATAGCCCTGATCCGCGAAGGACGCTGGCAGGATGCCATGCGCGTGATCAAGATGGACAACCCCTTTCCGGGCATTTGTGGTCGCATCTGTAACCACCGCTGTGAGACCGCCTGCAACCGAGGGCTGGTAGATGAACCGATCAATATTCGCGCCCTCAAGCGCTTTGTCACCGATAAGATTTATGCTGAACCGCGCCCGCCCATAGAACCGGTACCCATCACCCACCCAGAGCAGCGCGTGGCGATCATTGGCGCCGGGCCCTGCGGCCTGACTGCTGCCCAGGATATCATCCACGCTGGCTTCCCGGTTACAGTTTTTGAGGCTATGCCAGTGGCGGGAGGCATGCTGCGCCTGGGCGTGCCTGAGTTCCGCCTGCCTACTGCCGTCATCGACCGCGAAGTCAGTGATATTGTGGAGCTGGGTGTTGAACTCCGTCTCAACCACCAGGTGAACAACCTGGATGATCTCTTTGAAGCTGGCTATACCTCAGTGCTGATCGCTGTCGGCGCCCACGAAGGCATTCGCCTGCCCATTCCTGGCGCTGACCTGGATGGCGTGCTGATCAACACCCGTTTTCTGCGCGATGTACGCCTGGATAAGTATGCCAGAGGCGAAGACGGCGTCATCGTAGCCGAGAATGTTCCTGCTCTGGGTAAACATGTTCTGGTGCTGGGCGGTGGCAACGTGGCAATTGATGTTGCGCGCAGCGCCGTGCGCCTGGGCTGCCAGGTTTCCATGGCCTTCTTAGAGAGCCAGGATAGCATGCCTGCCCACCCCTGGGAAGTGGAAGCAGCCCAGGCTGAGGGCATCCAGCTCTATCCCAGCCGTACCTTTGAGCGCATCCTTGGCGATGAAAATGGACATGTGACTGGCGTCGAATGCATGCAGGTCAGTTCCTTCTCCTTTGACGAGACAGGCCGTCTCAAGGTTGAAAAAATTACCGAATCAAACCACAGCATTCTTTGTGATACTGTGATCTTCTCCGTTGGGCAGCGCGCCGGTCTGGCCTTCATTCCAGATGATTCGGGTGTAGGTCTTACAACACGCAAAACCATTGCCGTAAATCCCAACACCTTTGCCGCCACCCGACCTGGCGTATTTGCTGCAGGCGATAGTGTTTCGGGAACTGCCTTCGTCATCGAAGCGGTTGACAGCGGTCACAAAGCAGCCAGCACCATCATCCGCTACCTTAGCGGAGATCACCTGGAACCTCTTGCCAAACCCAAGCTGCCTGTAGTTCACCTGGAACAGGAGGAAATTGAGCAACGCATCCGGCGCGGTGAGATCAGGCTCCAGCCGCGCATCCCCCTCCCTGAACTCCCTGTAGAGCAGCGTATTGCCAATTTTGCGGAAGTAGAACACGGTTATGACGATGCCTCCGCTCAGGCAGAAGCTGCCCGTTGCCTGGCATGCGGGATTTGCTCAGAATGCATGTCGTGCACCTTCGCCTGCGGTGTCAATGCCATCAACCATGATATGTCCGCCACCCAGGAAGAAATCCAGGTCGGTGCCGTCATCCTCGTCCCGGGCTACCAGGTTTACAACGCTGAATTGTCGGAAGAATATGGTTTTGGACGTTTCCCCAACGTTGTCACTGCACTGCAATTCGAGCGCTTGCTCTCAGCCTCTGGCCCTACCTTAGGACATATTCAAAGACCTTCCGACCATCAGACGCCGCAGCGCATCGCATTCTTGCAGTGCATCGGATCGCGCGACCAGAGCCACGATTATTGCTCTTCGGTCTGCTGCATGTACGCCACCAAAGAGGCGTTGATGGTCAAAGAGCATGATCCGCATCTGGATATTCACATCTTCATGATGGACATGCGCGCCTTTTCGAAAGGATATTTGGCGTATTACGAACGGGCGCGTCAGAATTACGGCATCCACTACACGCGCTGCCGCATCAGCGCCTTGCGCCAAGACCCCGCCACCCATAACCTGATCTTGGAGTATCAGGACGAGACTGGCGAGCGTCGTCACGAACAGTTTGATCTGGTCGTACTCTCGGTGGGCATGGAAATCCCCGAGCAGACGCGCGCCCTGGGAGGCCGGATTGGAATCGCCCTCGACCAGTATGGCTTCTGCCAGACAGATCAATCCAACCCGTTGGAGACCAGTCGACCTGGCATCTTTGTCGCAGGCCCATTCCGTGAGCCAAAAGATATCCCCGAGTCGGTGGTAGAAGCCAGCGGAGCTGTTGCAGCGGCTGGCAGCATCGTCTACCCCGCGCGCTTCACACTCACCACCCGGGTAGAATTCCCACCCGAACGAGATATCAGCGGCGAGCCACCCCGTGTAGGCGTCTTCGTCTGTCACTGCGGTTCCAATATCGGTGGCTACCTGGATGTACCGGCAGTGACTGAGTATGCAGCTATATTAAAGAATGTTGTCCACGCAGAGAACAACTTATACACGTGTTCACAAGACAGCATCCGGCACATCACTGAGCAGGTCAAAGAATACGGGCTGAACCGGGTGGTGGTAGCATCCTGCACCCCTCGCACCCACGAACCGCTCTTCCAGGACAGCCTCCGCGCTGCTGGCCTGAACCCCTACCTCTTTGAGATGGCCAATATTCGCAACCACTGCTCATGGGTGCATTCCAATGATCGCCCCGCAGCCACCCAAAAAGCCAAAGACTTGGTGCGCATGGCAGTCGCCCGCGCCGCCTTGCTTACTCCGCAACACACCGTGGAAGTCCCTGTGCAGCATACCGCCCTGGTGATCGGCGGGGGCGCGGCGGGCATGAGCGCCGCCTTAGCCCTCAGCCAGCAGGGCTTCCCGGTGCATCTGGTGGAGCGCGAGGCCGAATTGGGTGGTAACCTGCGCCACGTACACACTGCGCCACCCAATCTGGCACCCGATCATCCACGCAACCCACAACAAACCCTGCGCACGCTGGTTGACCAAGTGCAGTCAAGTCCGGGAATCACCCTCCACTTGCAAAGCGAGGTAATCAGCACGCGTGGCTTTATGGGGAACTTCGTCAGCACGGTATGCAATGCCACCAATGAACGAGTTGAGGTCCAGCATGGCGCGACCATCCTGGCCACCGGAGGGCGCGAGTACCGCGGCCCCGAGTATGGCTATGGAAGCGATCCGCGCATCGTCACCCAGCAGGAATTCGAATCGCTGCTAGTTGAAAACAGCCAGCCTCCATCATCAGTCGTAATGATCCAATGTATTGGGCCAGCCGAACGCTATTGCAGCCGCATCTGCTGTACGGTGGCGATCAAGAATGCGCTGGCGCTGAAAGAGAAGAACCCCGCGGTACAGGTTGTCATCCTCTACAAAGATATCCGCACTTACGGTTTCCAGGAACGCTTATATACCGAGGCGCGCCGGCGCGGGGTGATCTTTATCCGATACACCGATGACAAACCGCCCCAGATTTCCGGCAACGGTGCCCCGCAAAGCAAACTGCGCGTGAGCGCCTGGGATCCCAACCTGCGCCGCTGCATTGCCCTGGAGCCAGACTTACTCGTCTTATCCATGCCTGTGGTGCCACAACCAGATGTACACGAACTGGCGACGCGTTTCAAAGCAGGCGTGGATGCAGACGGCTTCTTGCTTGAGGCGCATGTCAAGCTGCGCCCGGTGGATTTTGCCAGCGAGGGCCTCTTTATGGCTGGCATGGCTCACTATCCCAAGTCCCTGGATGAGAGCATCATCCAGGCTCAGGCCGCCGCTGCTCGAGCGATCCGTGTCCTCAGCCGCGAGACATTGACCGCTGGCGGGCGCGTCGCGGTTGTGGATCCAGCCAAATGCACCGGATGTCTCACCTGTGTGCGCATTTGTCCCTTCCACGTACCCCGCATGGAGCATAGCCTGACGGGTATAGGGCAGATCATGGGTGCAGCGCAGATTGAAACGGCAATCTGTCAGGGCTGTGGAATATGTGCTGCAGAATGCCCCGCACGTGCAATCCAATTGATGCATTATACCGATACGCAGATATTCGCCAAAGTAGAAGCGCTGATCGATATCGGCACAGAGCTCATCGCCATAGAAGAAATATCCATTCCAGACGAGCAGTTAGATACCGCAGGCTGAATGAAGAATGAGGTCTAATCAATGAGCACCACATCCTTACAAATCCTGGCTTTTGCTTGTGATCATTGTGCTTATAATGCTGCAGACCTGGCGGGTAATCTGCGCATGCAATACCCTCCGGAAATCAAGATCTTCCAGCTTCCTTGCACCGGGCGTGTGGATGTGCTGATGATATTGAAAGCCCTGGAGGATGGTGTGGATGGCGTCATGGTGGCAGGTTGACTGCCTGGTGATTGTCATTACCTGGAAGGTAATGTAAACGCAAAACGCCGAGTGGACTATATCAAGGATCTCCTGGTGAAGATTGGTTTAGAACCTGAACGCGTGCGCATGTTCTACATGTCATCCGCCCAGGCGGCGCAGTTTGCCGAAGCCGCCAAGGAGATGACAGAGCAAATCGCCGCCATCGGGCCCAACCCGTTGCGTACAAGGATCTCGGTTGAAGAACAGAATGGGACAGATGAACAAACTTCTGAATGATAACCCAAGAGGAGCAGGAAAATGATCATTGCTGAGCAAAAATCCCTCGAAGAAATGAAAAGTTTGATCGGCGATGCCCACAAGGTGCTGGTAGTTGGCTGCGGCACCTGCGTGACCGTCTGCTTTTCAGGCGGGGCTCGCGAAGCCGCCATCGTATCGTCATCCCTGCGCATGGCAAGCAAACTTGATGGCCATCCCCAGGAGGTGACAGATGTTACGGTCCAACGCCAGTGTGAGTGGGAATACCTGGATGAGATCGCTGACCAGATTAAAGATGCTGATGTGGTGCTTTCCTTGGGATGCGGAATCGGTGTCCAAGCCATCGCCGAACATTTTCCCGATACCTGGGTCGTGCCGGGCTTGAACACCAGTTTCATGGGCTTGCCCACCGAGCAGGGCATCTGGGCCGAGCGCTGCGCTGCTTGCGGCGACTGCATCCTCGGCCTCACCGGCGGCATCTGTCCCATCGCCCGCTGTTCAAAATCCCTGCTCAATGGGCCATGCGGCGGCTCTGAGAACGGTCACTGTGAGATCAACCCGGAAGTGGATTGCGCCTGGCAATTAATCTACGACCGTCTTAACAAAATGGGTAAAACCGAGGTGCTGCTAAACATCCAACCGCCGAAGAATTGGAAAACAGCACGTGATGGCGGCCCACGCAAGATCGTGCGCCCAGACCTGCGCCTGGAAGATGAAGAGGAGGATTAAGATGACGGCTGAACCATCATCCAATGGATACCTGACTGGCTCAAACCTGGAAAAAGTTCTCCGTGCTGGCATCTTTGCAGTCACAGGCGAGCTTGGCCCCCCACAAAGCGCCGACGGCAATGTCATCCACCAGAAAGCCTCCCTGTTGCAAGGCTACTGTGACGCGGTCAATCTCACCGACAACCAGACCGCCATTGTACGCCTGTCCAGCATCGCTGCTGGCGCCCTCGTGCTAAAAGAAGGTCTGGAGCCTGTTATCCAGATGGTCTGCCGCGACCGCAACCGCCTGGCGATGCAAAGTGATCTGATGGGTGCATACGCCCTGGGCGTGCGTAACCTGCTCTGCCTTTCCGGCGACCACCAGTCCTTTGGCAATCACCCCACCGCCAAGAACGTTTACGATATCGACTCCATCCAGCTGCTCCAAATGGTCGCTGAGATGCGCGACAAACATATTTTCCAGTGCGGGGACCAGATCAAAGGGGTGGAGCCGCGATTTTTCCTCGGCGCTGCAGCAGCCCCCTTCGCCGGGCCGGTGGAATACCGTCCCTATCGGCTGGCCAAGAAGGTCCAAGCCGGGGCGAATTTCATCCAAACCCAATTGATCTATGATATCGATGCCTTCAAAGTGTTCATGGAAAAAGTGCGACAATTGGGATTGCATGAAAAAACCTACCTGCTGGCAGGCGTAGGGCCATTGAAGAGCCCTGCGATGGCCAAGTATATGAAAGACAGCGTTCCGGGCATCCTGGTTCCAGATGAGCTAATTAAGCGCATGACTGATGCTGGCAAGCCCTGGGCTGGTAAGAGCAAAGAAGAGCTGACTAAAGAAGATAAAAAAGCACGCTCCGAAGCATACAAAGAGGAAGGAATCAAAATCTGCATCGAGCTCATCCAGCAATTGCGTGAGATCGAAGGAGTCGCCGGTGTGCATGTGATGGCGATTGAATGGGAAGAAGCGATGAAGCCGATTGTTGAAGGAGCTGGCCTTTACCCGCGCCCCGTAATGTCAGAAGCCTCGCCCGAGGCAGCGCCAGCCAGCGCACCTGGAGGCTGATCATGACTGATGAACAGAAACGCGCCGAAAAACCTCTCACCATCAGCCCAGAACTGGCCCAGCGCATCCAGCAAGAACTGGGACAGAATGTCTACCTGTGTTACCAGTGCGTAAAATGCACCAGCGGCTGCCCGGTGGCCGAATTCTTTGATTGGCAGCCCAACCAGATCATGCGCGCCCTGCAACTAGGCGACGAGGAGATTGCCCTGCATGCCCAAACGCCCTGGTTGTGCGCCTCTTGCGAGACCTGCACTACCCGCTGCCCGCAAGGCCTGGATATTACTGCCATCATGGAGTTCTTGACCCGTGAGGCTGTCAAGCGTGGCATCGAGCCCTCCATCCCCCAGGTGAACACCTTCAACCAGGCTTTCATGCGCGAAGTGCGCATCTGGGGTCGTTCTTACGAGCCAGGGCTGATGATCGAAATGATGCTGCATCATCCGAAAGGCCTGCTGGATGATATGAAGCTCTACATGGGCATGCTCAAGAAAGGCAAAGTAGGCTTCTTCCCAGAGATTGCCCACCCCTCTCATAAAGTGAAGCCTATTCCTGGCGCAGCCGACTCAATCGGCTATTACCCGGGCTGCTCCCTCCACTCCACTGCCTCCGAGTTTGATCATTCCACCCGCGCCGTGTGCGAGGCCCTTGGTCTGCGCCTGATAGAGCCGGACGGTTGGCTCTGCTGCGGATCAAGCGCTGCCCATCGAGCCGACCCAGAAGCTGCCCTTCGCCTGCCCATGGAAAACCTGGCCTTGTTCGAACAAAGCGGTTTCCATGAAGTCGCAATGCCTTGCGCGGCTTGCTTCAATCGCCATAAAACCGCCCAGTACGAAATCCGCCACAACGAGCAGCACAAAGCCAACATAGACAAGGTAATCGGATACAGCTATCAGGATCGCGTCCATGTTTCCACGATGACGGAAGCAGTCCTGCATCACATTAGCACCGAGAAAGTTGCCCAGAAGGTGCAGAAATCGCTTAAAGATCTGAATGTAGTTTGTTATTATGGCTGTTTGCTCACCCGCCCTCCGCAAGTAACTGAGTCTGCTCACCCAGAGAACCCGACCGATATGGATGAGCTGATTCAGGCACTTGGCGCAAAGGTGCATGATTGGTCCTACAAGACCAGTTGCTGCGGCGCGGCGCATTCATTAACCCGCCCCGACATCGTCATAAAATTGAGCGGTGATTTGATCCGAAATGCTCGCCAATCTGGCGCGGAGGCAATCGTTGTGTCCTGCCCGCTTTGCCACATGAACCTGGATGCGCGCCAGATGCAGATGGAGCTGGAAGAGCCCATGCCGATCCTATACTTCTCACAGCTAATGGCAGTTGCCCTTGGGCTGCCAGAAAAAGCTGCGGCATTGAATAAGAATCTGGTCGATCCCAAACCACTGCTGCGCAAAAAGGGCTTACTGGCCTGACCCTGTATAGAATGCCCAAACTGGTCTACCCGCCTCCTACCCCGAGCCTGCGCCAGATCGTGCTGGCTGCCAGTGGCCAGGATGTACGCCGCTGCCGTAACTGCTCTTATTGCGGAGATCTGGCAATGCCGGAGATGGATATTTCGCTGGAAAGCCTGGTCACGCTGGTGCAGATGAATGATGAAGAAGTGCTCACCTCGCGTACCTTGTGGTCTGATGAGGTGCTGGAGGCGGCAAAAAATGCCTGTAATAGTGGTATCGATCTACCTGCAGTGTTGAAGGCGCTGCGGAGAGAGGCTGAAAGACGCGGCCTGGATGGAAAGGGTACATCATGAAACTTGCGATTAGTGGTAAAGGCGGTGTGGGAAAAACCACCCTGGCAGCCTTGCTTGCCCAGGTGTATGCCGATCAAAGCCGCCAGGTTCTGGCCGCGGATGCAGACCCCTCACCCTGCCTGGCTGGGGCGCTGGGTTTCCCGGACGAATTGCGGGCAAAGCTGCACCCCATTGCCGAGATGGATGCACTGATCGAAGAACGTACTGGCGCAAAGCCCGGAACGATTGGAGGATTCTTTACCATTAACCCGCGTGTAGATGACATTCCCGAACGCTTCAGTGTGCTACACCGCGGCGTGCGCCTGCTTGAAATGGGCTCTGTAGATTTGGGTGGATCAGGGTGCATCTGCCCTGAGTCGGCCATACTAAAAACTCTCTTTACTCACCTGCTCTTCCGCAAAGATGACATCCTCATATTGGACATGTATGCCGGTGTGGAGCATCTCGGTCGCGCTACGGTTGATTTTGTAGATGCCATGCTGATCGTGGTGGAACCAACCCGGCGCAGCCTGGGTACTGCCACACAAATTAAAACGCTAGCCAACGATATCGGGCTGAACCGCCTGTGGCTGGTTGGCAACAAAGTGCGCAATGCAGACGAGGAAACCTTTTTGCACGCGGAATCACCCGGCCTTCCCATCCTGGGCACTCTCCCTGCCGACCTTGCGGTCCAGGAGGCTGACCGCCTGGGCATCCCGGTGTATGACCATGTCCCCGTCCTGCGCCAATCTGCTGAGTGGATGGCAGAAAAATTGGACGCAGAAGCACGACACTTAGCTTCCGAATAACTGAAGAGGGCACGCAATGACGACAACCATCGCATTAGCAGGAAAAGGGGGCGTAGGCAAAACAACGACCGCTGGCATGGTGATAAAATATTTGATCAGCACCAATACTGGGCCTGTTTTGGCCATTGACGCTGATCCCAGCAGCAATTTGAATATGGTACTCGGCTTGGAATTGGAATGGACCGTAGGCGACATCCGCGAGGGTATGCTGGCGCAGGTGCAAGGCTCGCTGACAGCCGGTGGCGCGGCTATGGGAACGCTGCCTGGGGGAATCTCCAAGCGCGACTATCTTGATCACCAGATCCGTTCTTCGCTTGCCGAAGGCGATTATTTTGACCTGATCGCTATGGGCCGTTCCGAGGGACCAGGCTGCTATTGCGCGGTGAACCATAACCTGCGCGAGGTGATCGATGCCATCAGCAAGAATTACCGCTGGATCGTAATCGACAATGAGGCGGGCATGGAGCACCTCAGCCGCCGCACCACTCGTGACGTGCAGCAGCTCTTGATCGTCACCGATCCCACACAGCGCGGCATTGTGGCAGCAGAGCGCATTGCATCCTTCCGCGACGATTTGGATATCCACATTGAGAATGCCTACCTGATCCTGAACCGCCTGCAAGGCCCCATCCCGCCCTCCCTGCAGGAGCGCATCACTAAAATGGAAATTCCTCTCTTGGGTACTATTCCTGCAGATGATGAATTATTGGAGTTTGAATTCAGCGGAAAACCGCTGGTAGAACTAGGGGAAGAAAACCCAGTCTACCAGGCAGTAGCGGGGATGATGAAAAAGATCATCTGATCCATGTGGAATCGTACTATAGCGCCAGGGGATTCCGCGACTTGCTAAGGGTCTAAACTTTGCACAGACAGCTCAATTTGGATTTGAGAACGAGTCACCTGGCATACTTGCTCATTGCCATTGGTTTTTCCTGGCTGTTTTGGATTCCGGCTGCATTGGTAGATGAAAATATTCTGGAATCAGTCTGGGTAGTTTTGCTATACATCGGGGGAGTCGGCCCTGCCGTTGGGGGCATAGCGCTCACGTATCTCAACAAAGATAAAGAAAGCCGCCAGGAATATTGGCGGCGGGTATGGGATGTCAAACGA
>JAFGBV010000260.1 GCA_016932955.1 Anaerolineales bacterium
GCCTTCTTTCAAGGCGTCCCGGTCGAGGAACATTGGGCGATTGAGACCAAGCTGCTCACGAATACGGGCAACATTCTCTGCCGCCGCGTGCTCGCCCAGCATGGCAACTGCTGGATCGCCCGGGATCAACCGTTGGAACATAAAAATGACGAACGTTACACCGATTAAGGTGGGAAGTACAGAAATGAGGCGACGGATGAGATATCTAGTCACGACCAGCCTCCCAAGTTATGGACAAAGAGGGGGGCGGATACTCTCCGCCCCCCAACTAATTAACTATGGCGCAGGATCGAACACCACGAGATATTTCTGCACCAGGGGATTATGGAGCAATCTCGACAAACTCGTAGTAGTCAGCGCCGACGGGCTGCGGGATGTACCCACTGACCTTCGATGAGAAGATCAACGGTGTGTTGTTGTGGGCAATCCATATACGGGCCACATCGTCATGCATCAGCTGCTCGGCTTGCATGTACAAAGGCTCGCGGGCATCCTGACCGGGGGTCGTCTGAGCTTCCATCAGGATGTCAACCAATCCGGCATTCATATACCAGCCTTCACGAGCGATGGGCTCAGTACCGGTGCAGTAGAAGTAGCAGATAAAGTTGTCGGGGTCGCCATTATCGCCGCCCCAGCCAAGCATGTACAGTCCAACCAACCTGCCCTCACGGCGCGCACCAAGGTAAGTTGCCCAGTCGCCTTCCAGGTAGAGCTCGACGCTGATACCTGCCTTGGCCAGATCAGCCGCCATGGCCTCGCCGATTTCCTTCGGGGCGGGATAGTAGAAGCGCGTTACAGGCATGTAGTACAGGCGCAACGGCATTTTGTCGCCAGCTTTGAACACCACATTACCATCCGCATCAGCGATGTCTTCAGCAATCGTCACTTCGCTCAAACCATCCGGGAAGCCCGCATCTGCTAGCAGCTGCTTGGAAAGCTCAGGATCATAAGCCCAATCTTCGATGGCGTTATTGTGCCCCCAGATCAGGGGTGGTAAGAAGTTCGTCGCAACTTCACCATATTTGCCATAGAAGTTCTCCACCAGGCCCTGGCGATTGATGGCGTGAGCAACGGCTTCTCGCACGCGCACATCCTGGAATTCCACAATCTTGAAGTTAAACGCCAGGTAGCCAGTGTTCAACGCCGGGCGAGTCATGATGGCGAGATTCGGGTCATTCTCTGCAGCGGTCAGATCTTCCACGACTGCCTGCTCGAGAGCGTGAATGTCGCCAGCCTGGAGCGCCAGGAAGCGGGCAGAGTCATCCGGAATCACGCGCCAGATGATCTGGTCGATTTTCGGGCGTCCGCCCCAGTAGTCATCGTTAGCTACTACGGTGATGTGGTCGCCTTCAACCCATTCCACGAATTTGAACGGGCCGGTGCCGACACAGCCAGTAGAAGGCAGGCCGTAATCAACGCCAGCTTTCTCGATTGCTGCGGGGCTGGAGATGGCAAAGATATCCATCGCCAGGTTCGCCAGGAATGGCGCCTGGGGGGCGCTCAAGACGAACTTTACGGTGAAGTCATCCACCTTTTCGACGCTGGTGATGATGCTTGCGTCATCGAATCCGCCGAATTGGGCTTCATAATACTCGAAGACCTGGCTCTCGAAGTGGTAAGGATTGGTGGTGAAGCGCCAGCGCTCGAAGTTGAAGATCACTGCATCGGCGTTGAAATCGGTGCCGTCGTGGAATTTGACGCCCTGGCGTAGCTTGCAGACCCACTCTGTGGCTGCATCGTTCGCCGTGCACTCGGTTGCCAGCGCCGGGACGGGTACAGTTGAACCATGATCATACTGGTAGAGCGGCTCCAGGACCTGCCCGGTCACGCGGAAGCTCTCGCCATCGGTGACAATTGCCGGGTCAAGCTGGACTGAGTCGCCACCGCGCCCGAAAATGAAGGTTACGGGTTCTGCTGGTTCTTCCGCTGCTGGTTCTTCCGCTGCTGGCTCTTCTGCTGCGGGAGCTTCGGTGGCGGCTGGCTCTGCTGCGCAAGCTGCCAGCAGCATGCTCAATATCATCAATCCTGCCATCAGGCTGTATATATATTTGTGTTTCATATCTCTTCTCCTCTGGATCTAGTGAAACATTGAACGGCTGATTGGGTGAAAACAGGTTTGCTTGTTGAGAATACGCCTCCTTTCATCAGGGGATTCAACCTGTCCACTGATTATACAACGAATTTTGCCCTAGCGAGGTATACTTGGCTTGATTCCTTTGGAGGTGTCTTATGCCGAAAATTGTCTGGGAAACGATCAAGGTACAGTATTGTCATCATGTCGACCAGCAAGTCAGCCTGCAAGCTGAGACGGTCTTCCCGGCAGACCTGCTTCCCGACCAGCAAGGCCGAGTGCTTGCTCACCGCTGCTCGCATGGCTTTGCCTGCAACCTGGACGGCCGACCAAGCTGCATATGGGCGGGCACCAACCCGGCCATCGACCCATTTGTCGAAAAATAACTATGTAGCGGCACGGGGGCGGCATAAAAGCAAAGCTACTAATAGCTCGCCCCGTGCCCCCACATTAGACGTCAGTTAATAACTCCCAGCTTCTTCCCTACGCTCGTAAAAATCTCCAAACCCTTATCCAGGTCCTGGCGTGAATGTGTCGCCGAGATCATCACCCGGATGCGCGCCTTGCCGCGCGGTACAGTTGGAAATCCGAGTGCCATGGCAAACACGCCATTCTCAAACAGCTCACGGCTGAATTGTTGTGCCAGGGGTGCTTCGCCTAGCATGATCGGCGTGATCGGTGTGCTGCTGAGGCCGGTATCAAAGCCCAAACGCTTCATTTCTTCTTTGAAGTAGCGGGTATTGTCCCATAGCTGGTCGACAAGCTCGGTAGAGCCTTCGAGCAGGTCAAGCGCGGCCAGACAGGCTGCCACGTCAGGCACAGTCATTGCAGAAGAGAACAGGAAAGGCCGGCCGCGCTGGCGCAACCACTCGACCACCAGCGGGTTGCCTGCCGAAACACCACCCACCACGCCAAAAGCCTTGGAGAGGGTGCCTATTTCAATATCCACCTTGCCGTGCAGGCCATAATGATCTACGATACCGCGCCCACCCTTGCCCAGGACGCCTTCACCGTGAGCGTCATCGACCATCAGGATGGCGTCATAGCTCTTGGTCACTTCGTAAATTTTGTCCAACGGAGCAACGTCACCATCCATGCTGAATACGCCATCCGTGATGACCAGCGCCTTGGGATAATTCGAGCGTTGTTCCTTCAGCGCCTGTTCCAGGTCACCCGGATTGCAATGAGCATAACGTATGATGCGGGCTCCCGAAAGGCGGCTGCCGTCAATGATGCTGGCATGGTTCAATTCATCAGAAAAGATCGCATCATCCTTGCCCACCAAGGCGGGGATAGTGCCCAGGTTTGCAGTGAAACCAGA
>JAFGBV010000261.1 GCA_016932955.1 Anaerolineales bacterium
CATTCGTTACCTCGAGCTGGTCGATCCAGAAGCCGTCCAGATAAACACTATGCTCCGGTTTCTCATCGTTGTTGGCAATCGTGGCGTCCAACACTGGCGCTCCCATTGTGAACTCGCCCGGGGGTATGAAGATCATTGAGTGGCTATCGATTTGCATCCCATCGTCGCCCAATTCAACAATGGAAGGAGTGGCGGGTTGGATTTTCTTGGGAGTAGAGGTAAATGCCTGGGCTTGGGTCGTTGCGGGCGGCTGTAAGTTCGAGGCGGCCTGAGTGGTTGTAAGCGCGGCAAGCGAGGGGATGATGGTCTCAGGTGTGTCCGTCCATGCAGGCGTGGATGGGAAATGGGTGCTCGTGGCAGTTGGCGCCACAGTAGCGTTCGTGCAGGAGGTGAGCAGGAGCACTGCCAGAAGAAGGATGGGAATGTGTGTGTGGGTCATGGGTTCCTTTCATTTCGCAAGTTCTACGGCTACGATCGCTACAAACTCAAACGCTGTGGCAAAAATCTGAGGTGGTCAAGGTTTTTTGACAAAAAAGCGGCGTGATTTAAGGTGGAATCCCCCACGCAGGAAGAGCATCCTGCGCAACCTGGAGGTCATCTATGCGTCGGGATGAAGCTTATGCAAGTGTAAATAACGCCGCCCGTTATTTACACTTTTGGTGCAAAATGTCAATAAGCGCTGCCCCTGAACGACGCTCTTGGATCGGAGCGCCTGAGGACGATATTCGTGAAGCCTGAAAATTTCCGCGCCTCTGCCGCTGGACGTGTGATCCGCAGCCCCCATGGCTATTGGGCCTTCGCGCCTGCTCCATTGCCCCCTGCCTTGAACTGGTCAGACGCGCTGGTCTCCAGCCTGTCGCAGGCTGAGCGCAACTTGAGCAGGCTGTCCAGCCTGGGCGAGAGCCTGCCCTCCCCGCACCTGCTGGCGCGGCCCTTCGTGCGCCGCGAGGCGGTGGTCTCGTCGCGCATCGAGGGCACGCGCGCTTCCCTGGCGGACCTGTACACCTACGAGACGGCCCAGCTCTCTTTCCTGGAAGCGGGATCGGACGTGCAGGAAGTGCACAATTACGTGCGCGCCCTGGATTATGGCCTGGAGCGGTTGAAGAGCCTGCCGGTCAGCCTGCGCCTGATCCGCGAAGTCCACGCCCGCTTGATGGAAGGAGTGCGCGGCGAGCGCCTGGCGCCCGGCGAATTCCGGCGCAGCCAGAACTGGATCGGCCCGCCGCGTTGCACACTGGAGGACGCCCCTTACGTGCCGCCGCCGGTGGATGAAATGCACGCGGCGCTGGACAGGCTCGAAAAGTTCATCCACGCCCCGTCCGACCTGCCGCCGCTGGCGCGCGCCTCCATGGCGCATTACCAGGTGGAGGATAAGATTGCGCTCGAACTGAAGCGCAGGGAAGCGCTACTCCCTATCGACCAGGGACAACTGCTTGCTTATTTGAAGATCAGTGGGCTGAAGCTAGGCATCCTGGTCAACTTCGGCGATGAAAACGCGTGGAGTTCAAGCGTATTCCAATTGATCACCCATCGCACCGCGTCCCGAGAGATCGGCCTCCAAATCAAGACCCTAAGGGTTTTTAAAAACCCTTAGGGTCTTGACCATGGAGGCATGTTCGACTCTAGCGTCGAAGTACCCTTCTCCCAGCCAGCAGGCGCACTATGGCAAGCAGCACCACCGCCCCGCCGAACGCGATCAGGATCGACGTCAGGTTGATCCCCGACATCGGGTCACCGATATTGAAGAAGTAGGAAGCAATGAAACCCCCCAATAATCCGCCTATCACGCCGACTACGAGGTCTCCAATCAACCCGAAGCCTCCCCCTTTCATGACTACCCCGGCTAACCAGCCGGCAATCAAACCAACCACAATCCAGGAAAGTATACTCATTCTAATCTCCATTTCTTTTCTATCAGGTTTATCAGTTGAGGTCATGCGCAGGTAGGACTTACAATCCTAGGCACGATTATGCAAAAAAGAAAGTCAAGATACTTTTGAAGTAACTGCTCCTAAAAATCCTTGTATTTGTTTTTCAGCCTCCTTTTCGGTAATCCCATACCGTTTTTCTAGCAAATCAACGAACCGGTCGTACTTTCCATCGATCTGATCGACATCCTCCTTGGTGAGCTTGTCCCACCGGCAGTGGATTTTCTTGCACACTCTATCCCACTGGCTTTTAAGAACAGCTTTTGTCACGGTGTGCTCTCTAACGAAGAAATTGACGACTGCTAGCAGAACGATGGCCCCCCCCAGCGACACCAGCAGGCCCGGCAAGCTGAAGCCGGTTGTATTGATATGAAACACGGGTAGCAAAAATAAACCAGCCGCAAAAATGCCAACACTGCCTATAATGATATTGAGCAGCAAGATCGATCGGCGACGGCGGATGATTAAAGTAGCCAACCCGCCGATGGCAGCGCCAGCGATAAGCCAAACAAAGAATTTAAGCATCTTATTCTCTCCTGTCTGAGTTTTTCAGACACACGCACTATCCATGCTTACCGGGGAAGCACGGTTGCATTTACCTGTAATTTAAGTATACTGAGATAGAGTCTCAAAAGCGTCACAACCTACGCTGCGGATTTATCCTTTGGCCCAAAACGCACCTTTATTATCGAATCTTTAAAAATCTCTGGATGGGATGAGTATTAGATTGATGCAAAGGAACGAAAATCCCCTCTGCGTTCAATAAATACTCAACTCCAAGTTCGGGTATAGCCCACCCTGGATTGATACAATATCCCTGTGCTGTGGCCTGGCCATCGAGGTGTGTAAATGTTACTAAATCGTAGCGCTGACCACCCAATTTATACCCCAGAACTGAAATATTGGTTACTTTCCAGTTCTGCACGGGTACAGGAACGGGTCCGGCCCCGGAAAGGGTAACAGGAAAATATATCGAAAAATAGTTGGCCGGTATTGCCAGCGTAGGTATTATTTTTACCGATATATCTGGCAGCGGCGTTGGGCTGGGTTCCTTCAGTTGGTAATACAACGTAAAACTCAAGACACAACACATCATCACGAGGATGACTGCTACCAATATCACACCCAGGCTAAAAACAGGATCTCTTTCAGTTCTGGCAGATTTCTGCTCGTATTCATCAAACATCGCTGCCTCCAGTTTGTTTATCGGACTGATGGTATTGGCCTGCCGCCTCTTGCTGCTGCTGTATTAGCTGGTAATAAGACACGCTCAAGAAAGCGCCAAAGAGAAAGATAAGGCCGCTCATATAGGCCCAGAGAAGAAAGGCGATAATGGCTGCCACCGAACCATAGACCAAATTCGAGACTGAGATGTAGGTAGAAACAAAGAGCAAAAAGGTTTTCTTGGCAAGCTCCCAGAGCAGGCCGGCTCCAATCGCGCCAGGTAAAACCTCGCGCCAGGTAGAAGCTCCATGGGGGAGCAGGATGTAGAGCACCATGAACAAGGCAACATCGAGCAAGATCGCCACTACAAAACTGATACCGCCCCCAATCGGAATGATCGGGGCAGGCAACCAGGTGCTCAGGTTGGCAAGCATGCTGCCGGCAAAAGATGCCAGGAAGAGCGTCGGGCCAACGAAAGTTAGAACAAATAGTATTGCCAGACCACGCCGCTTCCAAACTGGGCGGCGGCGTTTATTGCCCCAAATTTCATTCAGGGTTTGGGTAAGCGTGTAAAAAATCGTAGAGGCAGACCAGACCAGACTGACTAAAGCGACGCTGGTAACTGGTCCGCGCGCCTGGATGATTTCGTCAATATTTTTGCCCAACAACTGGCCCAGGGCTGGTGCAATAAACTCTAGCTTTTTTACGATGAGTTGCTGATCCATCAACAGGCCATGGTTGAAGCTGGCAATGGAAATGCTCAAGAGGATGAGCGGAAACAGGGAGAAGAGGGCAAAGTAGGCAATCGCCGCAGCCGTAATCGCCGAGTCGGGCTTCAAGGCTTCCCTGGCTGCGTCCGCCAACATCCCTAACCAGCCGTGTGTACGCTCATAAGCGTGTGAGCGCTGCGGATGCCCTGCTTGCCAAAGCTGTGTCATCCTTCGAGCCATTCCGGGTGCGGTCATGGCCTGTTTCTTCATGCTTTTGTGGATGCAATCGGCCCACCTTCAGCGGTAACAGGCTGGGGCAATTGAAGTGGATCAGAAGGTTGCAGAATGGGCTCGGCTTTCTCAATCAGATGGGTGAGCCGCTCCATGCTGCTGGTCACCAATGGCAAAGCCTGTTCATCCATCGCTTTGATTGTTTCCCACAAGCGCGCTTGTCGCTCCTTGAGGTCTGAAACCTGGGCTGCAGCCCCTGCAACCGCGCGGCGGCTGACCAGGTGGCTCCACAGGATCTGGCATACGATTGACAAAGGCGGCGCTAAAAGGATGCCAGGAATACCAAAAGCGTCTGCCAGGGCAATTAGCAGGAATACGGTCAGAATGGGATTATCCCATCTGCGATTGAAAAGGCGCGGCTTGACCCATACTCCCAAGGCAATCAAGACGATGAGTGTATAGAGAGTGGTAAACAGGCTGAGCTGTACACTAGTCAGCAGCCCTACCAAAAGCGGCGGAACCATAGCCAGGGGCGCTCCAACCACGGGAATCAGGCATGCCAGCGCGCCAGCCAGCGCCAGGAGCGCCGGGTATGGGGAACCGAGCAGCCAGTAACCAAGGCCCAATAGCAGCCCGGCCAGGAGACTCTGGATGAGCTGGCCGCGTATGTAAGCCCCGATGTCAGGCTCGATTGTCCGCCAAATGCCGCGCGCCTGTCCACGCTGGCCGGATGGAAGCAGTGAGAGCCAGAGGCGTTCAAAATGAATTTGGTTGATGCTCCAATAGATGCTCAAGAACAGAACGACGAATACGCCGCTCACAACGCTGCCAACGCCCTGCGTAAAGCCGAGTAGGGCCGGCAGCACCAGCTGCCCCTGGTCGCCGGTAACTGCTTCGAAGAGCTGACTCGGCGGTGGCAGCCGCGCAACCAGCATCTGTTGAAACGTGGTTCCCTCCAACCATACCGGCAGCAACCACTCACCATGCGCCGACACGGTAGCGGCTAATTGCTGAATCTCATTCATCGCGCTCTCACCGGTCAGGATGAGAAAGAAGCCGAAACTGCCCAGGGCTGCCAGGTACCCTAGAATCCAGGCCACGCGCACCACAAAGCCTCGCCCGGCCAGGCGGTTAACCAATGGGCGCAGCGCTGCAGCAAGCGTTAGCGAGATCAACAGGTAAACGACGACAATACGAAATTGCCACAGCACTAGAAGCGCCAGCAGCGTGGTCAAGACCGCCGCACCGATCCCTACCAGATGCTTGGTCATGGCGCGCCTGAAGTATTGACTTGCGCCAACAATGAATCAAGGTCGGTTGTAATGGCCTCAATCTCATCCATCACCTGGTCAATCAGCTTGACCCTCTGGTCCGAGACCCCTTTCTTGAGCCGCGCCTGCTTGCGCAGGTCTTGAGCCAGGTCTTGCACCGCATAGCGCAGCCGGCTGGCATGATCGCGGCCGGTCGATACCCCCGCATCCATCGCTTCCGGATGAAAGACGAAACGATCGAGTAGAAGCTGCAGAATGGCTGCTATGGGAATCGCCATGAGCGCGCCGGCAAGGCCAAAAAAAGAGCTGAAGGCAAAAATCGCCAGCAGAGAGACAAACGGATTAACCCCTACCGCCTTACGCATGACGCGCGGCACCAGCAGGCTGTTTTCCAC
>JAFGBV010000262.1 GCA_016932955.1 Anaerolineales bacterium
CAAGCAGTTATTGGACTATCAACGAGAAATTTGGGACATCAACGTCGATGAGACCCTGCAGGATTATATCGTGCGGCTGGTGGCTGCAACGCGGGGACATGGCGACCTGGTGTTGGGCGCCAGCCCACGTGCCAGCCTGGCGCTGTATAAGACAGCTCAAGCCCTGGCGGCACTGCGCGGCAGGGACCACGTCCTTCCGGATGACATCCAGTATCTGGTGCCAGCCACGCTGTCTCACCGGCTGATCATGAAGCCTGAAGCAGAGCTGCGCGGCAGGACGGGCCGGGTGGTATTGGATGATGTATTGAAGAGCGTGCCACTTGAGCTTGGCTCGTTAACATCCTCAGAGCGGTGAAAGACTTCCTGTTCATTTTAGTTATTCTATTTATCGTTGCGGCAGTCTTCGCGGATGATTTTGTATTCACCATTTTTTATCTGCTAGCCGGGACATACATTTTCAGCCGCATCTGGAGCGCGCGCTCGATTGGGGGAGTTTCCTACGCGCGGCATTTCCAGGAGCGTGTATTTCACGGGGAGGATGTCCCCACAAAGATCGAGCTGATAAACGAACGGTTGCTGCCGATCTTGTGGCTGCGCTTGCAGGAGAGCGTGCCGACTGAACTGGCGCCGGCGGAACCATTGAAGCAGGTAATCAGCCTGGGACCGCGCGGCCGGGCAAGCTTTGACTACGTGATGAAAGCACGCAAGCGTGGATTTTATACAATCGGGCCGATGTTTGCCTCCACGGGAGATTTGTTTGGGATGGGGGGCGAACAGCGCACAGAGGGGGGGGTGGATAAGCTGACCGTTTACCCGCGAATTGTCCATCTGACCAGCTTGAAAATGCCATCACATTCTCCGATGGGCACGCTGCGCCACCACCAACCAATCTTCGAAGACCCTTCACGCACCATGGGCAAGCGCGACTACGTAACCGGGGATTCGCTGCGGCGGGTGGATTGGAAGGCGAGCGCGACAACCGGACGGCTGCAGGTGAAACAATTCGAGCCGTCAATGGCGCTGACCACCGCCATCCTGCTGAACTTGAACCAGGAGGAGTATGGACGACAGGCGCGGATCGATGCGGTCGAGTTTGCGATTGTGGTGGCAGCCTCCCTGGCAAATTGGGTAGTCTCCAAAAAACAAACGGTGGGATTGATTACAAACGGAACAGACCCGCTGGCGGATAAGCAGCCTTTCAAGCCGCTGCTGCCGCGTAAGGGGCGAAATCATTTGATGCGCATCCTGGATATCCTGGCGCGCGTGCAGCCTATCCAGGAGGGGCCATTTGTGAGCTTGCTGCAAGAAGCGACGCTGCACCTGGCGTGGGGGACAACGCTGATCTTGATCACCGGACAGGCGGACGAAGCGTTGTTTGGCGAGATATTCCGGCTGCGCCAGAGCGGTTACAGTGTGGTGCTCATCCTGGCGGGGCATGCTCAAGAGGCGAGGGAGGCGAAAGCTCGAGGTCACCAGTTTGGTTTTCCGGTCTTTCATTTCCGGAATGAGCTCGATTTGGATATCTGGCGGCAATAGGAACTGAGGTCGAGTGATGTTCAAGCTGATCGAAGCGTATAAGTTGAACGAAAAGATAGCCTCGCTGGTCAGTTACCTGCTGGTAGTGGGTATGCTGTTCTGTTTCGGCATCGCCACGCGGGAGGTGATTGCCCGAATACTGCCGGATCGGAACATCGATTACCTGCCATATTTTTGCGTGCTAACTTCCCTGGCTGGTATCTACAGCCAGCGCATGCTGCATCACTCATCAGAGCTAGAAACAAGCCCGCTGGTGTACCGGGCTGTCGAGTGGGTGGTGCTGCTGGTGCTGCTCAAGTTAGCCATTTATGCCTGGAATGGGTTTGGACAATTATTCGCAGACCTGCCACGCTGGCAGGCGAATTTTATCGAATCTTTTTTCCGGGCGGATTATCTCCTTAGCATCATCGTGGTGTTGGTGGTATGGGCTTTGGCGCTGATGTACGTCGAAGATATGATCGACCTGGAAGGAGATGTCAGCATTCTACAAGCCACCAGCCTGGATATGGTGGTGAGCAACCGCGCCCTGGTGCAGGGGCGAATGGCGAACCGGGTGATGACGGTGGGCGTCGGACTGGTGATCCTGACGACCCTGTCGCGACTGGATTATTCGACCATATTGAGCGGTCTGAGCATCGCCAAACAAAGTTATCTCCATATCCTGGCTTATTTCCTGCTTGGTCTGGTATTGCTAAGCCTGACACAGCTCGCAACTCGCCGGGCGGTTTGGGCCTGGGAGCATATCCCGGTGGGGGAAGGGATTGCGCGAAATTGGGTTACCTACAGCCTGGGCTTTCTGATCGTGCTGTCAGTGGTGGCTTTTGCATTGCCGACCAGTTACACACTTGGATTTTTACCGACTTTGCAATACTTTTTTGGATTGCTGTTTGGGCTGGCTTATTCACTGGTTATGATCATCTTATTTCCAGTGTTTCTATTGATCGGCTGGTTGGTCAGCCTGTTCGGCTCGGAAAGTATGATGGAACCACCCATGGTATTGCCAGAGCAAATCCTGCCTCCCTTGCCGGAAGTTCTGGAATCAAGCCCTTCGCCGCTGCTGGCAATACTAAAATCGGTGTTATTCTGGGGTGTCTTGCTGGTGGTGATCGTGTATGCGTTTGTGGTATATCTGCGAGCGAACAAAGAGCTGATCAAAAAACTGCGCCGGATGCCGGGTTTGGCCTGGCTGGTGAAAGCGTGGCGCTGGTTGGTGATGAGGGCACGGGGCGGGATGGCCTTCTTGCCGAAAGCGGTGGAGGCAGGCTTGAACCGGATACGTTCCAGGAGGCGCAGGGATACCGAAAAACCCCTGGGTGGATATGTGAACTTGCGGCGACTGGATGCACGGCAGAAAATCTTGTTCTATTACCTGGCGCTGGTACGGCGCAGCGGGGAGGCCGGATTGCCGCGCAAGCCCTGGCAAACCCCCCGCGATTTCGCGGAAACGCTGGAGCCGAACCTACCCGGGGCAGAGAGCGATGTCGAAGCGATGACCGAAGCGTTTGTCGAGGCACGCTATACCCGGCATATGCTCGACGTGGAACAAGCGGGGCAGGTACAAAGCACCTGGGAGCGCCTGCGTGCGCTGTTGAA
>JAFGBV010000040.1 GCA_016932955.1 Anaerolineales bacterium
CCATACGATAAGATCGCTAGTCTCGAAACACCTGATGCACAGACGGTGGTGATTACCTTCACCGATGCTTATGCTCCATGGCTGGGGACGCTGTGGAAGGGTCTCCTCCCAGCGCATGTACTCCAACCCGTTTTCGACGCTGATGGCAACATCAATGAGGCAGAGTGGAACACGCAACCCACGGTCGGCTGTGGCCCCTACACATTTGCCGAGTGGGAATCGGGCAGCTACACCCGCTTCGTGGTCAATGAAAATTACTGGGGTGACAAACCCAAGATTGACGAGATCTTCTTCCGCTTCGTGCCCGATGACGCCTCGCAAGTAGCTGCGCTGCAGGCTGGCGATGGCGACCTGGGCACCTTCATTGCCTACAGCGACGTTCCAACCGTTCAGGAAGCTGGGATCACAGTCGCGACCGTCAAATCCGGCTACAACGAAGGGTGGTTCTTCGTAATCAACGACGATAAAGGCCAGCCAGTTATTGCCGACAAAGCTAACTCCCCTGTCCGGGATAAAAACGTGCGTCTGGCGATCGCCATGTCAGTTGACCGAGCATCAATCGCCAACGACTTGCTGCTGGGGCTGACCAGTGTGCCTGCCAGCTACTGGGATGCTTTGCCATTCTATAACACGCCTCCGCTCGCTAACTACCCTTACGATCCTGAAGGCGCCAAGGCGCTGCTTGAGGAGGCTGGTTGGGTGGACAGCAACGGAGACGGAGTGCGTGAGAAGGATGGGCAAGACCTGGTGGTCACCTACGGCACTACCATCCGCGAGATCCGCCAGGATACCCAGGCAGTCGTCCAGCAGATGTTGGCTGAGGTAGGCATCAAAGTCGAACTACTTACCTACGAGGCAGATATCTTCTTTGCCGGTATGGATGATGACGGCCCAGCCGCCAGTGGTCAGATCGATATCATGCAGTGGTCCGATTCCAGTAACTTCCCCGACCCAGACTACTACTACTGGTTCTGTAGCGAGATTCCCACCCCTGAATACCCGCAGGGCGGCAACTGGCAATACTACTGCAACGAAGAGCTAGATTCCCTGTTTACACTGCAGGCGACCCAGGTTAATCCTGCTGAACGCCAGAAGACCTTTGAGCGCATCAACCAGATTTTCTACGATGAAGTGGTCTGGCTGGGTATGTGGCAAGACCCAGACCTGTGGGCGATTGGCGCAAGGCTGCAGAATGTCAAACTCTCCGGGGTAACGCCATTCTACAATATCACTGAATGGGACCTGACGGAGTAACCCCCTAAGAAATAGCAGGGATAGGTGCTGAAGCTGCCTATCCCTGCTATACTTGAAACCATGACCCGTTATATCATTCGTCGCTTACTGCAAGGTATTCCGCTGCTACTCCTGATCAGCGTGATTTTGTTCGTGCTGATGATGAATATGGGTGACCCGATCGCCACCATGGGTGGGCGCCAGGCGACGCGACCTACTGACCGCATCCGCCTCACCCGCCAACTTGGGCTGGACAAGCCAATCTACGTGCAGTATTTCTTCTGGTTATTCGGCAATGACTGGACGAAAGTAGACATGGATGGAGATGGCGTGGCTGAGACACCCGGCCCACGCCGCGGCGTGCTGCGCGGCGATTTTGGTACCTCGCTGGTCAATCACAGGCCGGTGACGGAGGTCATCGGAGAGCGGTTACCCAACACACTGATCCTGATGCTGGCGGCGGAGGTGGTGATCATCTTCGGCGCCCTGCTCATTGGCGTCTACTCCGCATTGCGCCAATATTCATTGGTGGACAACATCATCACCGCTATCTCTTTCATTGGCTATTCGATGCCGATCTTCTTCATCGCCCTACTCTCGATGTACATCTTTGGGGTGTTGTTCAAGCGTTGGGGGCTGCCATACTTGCCCACCGTTGGCATGTTTGACCCGCAGGAGGGCAAGACTGTTTCGCAGGTCCTGCTACATATGATCTTGCCAGTCTTCAGCATCTCGCTGATCAGCTTTGCCGCCTACAGCCGCTATATCCGCAGCACCATGCTGGAGGTGATGAGTCAGGACTACATCCGCACCGCCAAGTCCAAAGGCTTGCCGCGGCGTGAAGTGGTATATGTGCACGCCCTGAAGAACGCCGCGCTGCCTATTGTCACGCTGATCGGGCTGGATTTGCCGCTATTGCTGGGAGGGGCGGTGGTCACCGAACGCATCTTCGCCTGGCCCGGTATGGGCCGTCTCTTCCTGGACCATGTCACGCGTGCCGACCTGCCGGTGGTGATGGGGATCCTGATGATGATCGCGGCGGCGGTGGTTGTCTTCCAGATTATTACCGATATCGCCTATGCCTGGCTTGACCCTCGTATTCGTTATGAATAGTAGGCTGGTGGCATGACAGAAACCCTTGAACCGCTTGGCGCGATTTCACTCAGCGAGGATGAGCTTGAGACACCGCCATTATCACTGGGTCAATTGACCTGGTTGCGTTTCCGCCGTCATAAGTTGGCCATGGTGGGAGCAGTGGTCATCTTATTACTTGTCCTCTACTCGTTTGGCGGGGCGCTGATTTACCCGGAAAGCTTTGCAAACAAAACGGATACAAAACTGCGCCTCCGTGCCCCTTCATGGGAGCACCCCATGGGCACCGATACGGTGGGGCGCGACGTACTGGCTCGCACCATTTACGGCGGGCAGATTTCACTGCTCATCGGGCTGTTCGCCGTTTTGATTGAGGTAACCACTGGGGTGCTGGTTGGTGCATTTGCCGGGTATTATGGCGGGCGGATCGATGCGCTTCTGATGCGCTTCACCGAAGCGATGATCAACATCCCTGAGATTTTCTTGCTCATCGTGATGGCTAAGTTCTTCGGTAATAAACTTCCCAATATAGAGCTGCTCGGACGTACTTTCAGCGGGAGTGTGGTGATCATTGTGACGATCATTGGTCTGACAAGCTGGATGTATCTGGCGCGCATCGTGCGTGCCGAGTTTCTCTCCTACCGCGAGCGGGAGTTCGTCCTGGCTGCGCGGGCGATCGGCACCTCGAATCGGGAGATCATCTTCCGCCATATCTTACCCAACAGCATTGCCCCGATCGTGGTCGCGGCGACCTTAGGGGTTGCTACTGCCATTCTTGCTGAGGCTTATATCAGCTTCTTGGGACTAGGTGTGCAGCCCCCCACCGCTACCTGGGGTAATATGCTGAACGGTGCCAATAACTACCTGGAGCAAGCTCCCTGGTTGTGGTTCTTTCCGGGATTGCTCATACTGATCACCGTACTGAGCATTAACTTTCTGGGAGACGGCTTGCGCGATGCACTCGACCCGCACAGCCGAGCAGCCTGAGATGAGGATCATTTGACAACGAACAATACGCTGCTTGAAGTCACTGACCTTTGCACTCGGTTTCACATCCCCGAGGGAACGGTTTATGCGGTGAATGGGATTTCGTTCCATGTGGCGGAGGGCGAGACACTGGCAGTAGTCGGCGAAAGCGGTTGCGGCAAATCCGTCAGTATGCTCTCCATCATGCGTTTGATTCCACTGCCACCCGGTGAGATCGTTAGAGGCTCTGCGCTTTACCGCGGCGAAGACTTGTTCAAAAAGAGTGAATCGGAGATGGAACACATCCGTGGCAGGGAGATCTCCATGATTTTCCAGGATCCGATGACATCTTTGAACCCGGTGCTGACCGTTGGCAAGCAGATCACCGAGTCGCTGCATTGCCACATGGGCCTTGAGCAGGATGCTGCTGAGCAACGCGCGGTGGAGTTGCTCGAACGGGTGGGCATCTCGGACCCTGCCCGTCACCTGCACGATTATCCCCACCAATTTTCTGGCGGGATGCGCCAGCGGGTGATGATTGCCATGGCTTTGGCCTGCGAGCCCAGTCTACTGATTGCTGATGAACCGACCACTGCGCTGGATGTGACCATCCAGGCGCAGATAACCGAGCTGGTGGAGCACTTGCGAGATCAGTATCATATGGCGATCGTCTGGATTACGCATGATTTAGGAGTGGTAGCTGGGCTGGCGGATCGTGTGAACGTGATGTATTCGGGATACATTGTTGAAGAAGCCGGGGTGGATGCATTGTATGAAAGCCCCCAGCATCCCTACACCCATTCTCTATTAGAAGCCTTGCCGCGCGTCGACCAACGAAGACATCATCGTCTGAAGTCGATCCCTGGCGCACCTCCCAGCTTGTTGGTAGAGCCAAAAGGATGCCCGTTTGCGCCTCGCTGTGAACACGTAATCGAGCGCTGCCATGTGGAAAACCCGTCCTTAATGCCGGTAGGTTTGGATCACACAGCAGCCTGTTGGGTTGATGTGGAAAAAGGAGTCCCGCGATGAGCGAGACACAGCCATTGGTGGTGGTCGAGGATCTGAAGAAGCACTTCCCTGTGATGCGCGGACTGATATTCCAGCGCCAGGTAGGTTCAGTAAAGGCTGTAGATGGCATATCTTTCACGATCGACGGGGGCGAGACACTTGGGCTGGTAGGGGAGAGTGGCTGTGGCAAGACAACCGCCGGCAGGACAATCCTGGCATTGTATCCGCTGACCAGCGGTAAGGTGAGCATCGACGGTCAAGATGTTGGCACTGCGAAGGATAAGGAACTGTTGGCTATTCGACGCAAAGCGCAAATAATATTCCAGGATCCATATGCCTCGCTCAACCCGCGCTGGACAGTGAATGCCATCGTCGGCGAGCCGCTGCGTGTTCATAATCTAATCATCAACGAGAAGGAACGCTCCGAGCGTGTTAAAGAGTTGATCAATCTGGTTGGCTTGAGCAGCCGTCTGGTCAACCGATTCCCGCACGAATTCTCTGGCGGGCAGCGCCAACGAATCGGTGTTGCTCGGGCATTGGCTTCTGACCCACAATTTATTGTGTGTGACGAGCCGATTTCGGCACTGGATGTCTCGATCCAGGCACAGGTTGTCAACTTGCTGGAAGATTTGCAGGATAAGTTCGGCCTGACCTACCTGTTCATCGCCCATGACCTGAGCATGGTGCGGCATATCTGCGACCGGGTGGCAGTTATGTACTTGGGCATCATCGTTGAATTAGCTGAAAAGAATGAGCTTTACGAGAACCCGCTGCATCCCTATACCCAGGCTCTGCTATCAGCAGTACCCATTCCTGATCCAAAGAAGGACCGCCAGCGTCACCGAACCATACTTGCAGGTGATGTGCCTAGCCCGGTCAACCCTCCCTCCGGTTGCCGTTTCCACCCACGCTGCCCGCTAGCGCAGGATGTTTGTAAACAAGATACACCGGTCTGGCGAGAGATTGCTCCTAATCATTGGATTGCCTGCCATTTGGTCTGATGGAAGGAATAATGCATGCTCGACCTGGCTCGGCTGTTTCGTGTGCCTTCCGTCGACCCGGATACTGGCTTTGATCTATCCCTTGACGGAACGAAAATCGCTTTTTCATGGAATCCGAGTGGGCAATGGGAGATTTACGAAAAATCCCTTGTATCCACAGCGCTACCTGTCCGGCTGACCGTAGGCCTCGGCGGTAAATTTGCCCCGCACTACTCTCCCGATGGCAGCCACCTGGCATATATGGTGGACCTGGAGGGGGGTGAGAATTACCACCTTTTTCTGTATGATTTTGCTACGCGTACCCACCGCGACTTGACGCCTGACATTGGCTACGCATTGCAGCCCTCCTTCGACTGGTCACCGGACGGTAGGTGGGTGGCGGTCCTCTCTAACCAGACGGGTTGTTTTAGCGCTTATATTTTGGATATAGAAGACTCAGCCCTGCGTTTGGTCCTGGAAAATGGCTACCCGGCAATGGAAGTTCGCTGGTCTCCGGCTGGGGATTGGTTGGCAGTACGTGCAGAAACTGGTGGACAGGATTACGGCATTTTCCTAACCCCTTTCCAGGGAGGCGCGGCAATTCAGGTTTCGGACCGAGGTGTTCCCTTGAACGCCCACGATCCCTGCTGGTCACCCGATGGGACTGCTTTGACCTTTTGCTCGGATATAGATGGGTCATACAATGTAGGGATATATCGTCTGGACTCCGGTCAGGTCACCTGGCTGACACATGGCATTGGTGATAAGTCGCACCCAGACTGGTCACCCGGTGGGCAGCATCTCGTTGCCGTACATAGCCAGGGTGCAGAAACCTGGTTGTTGTTGGTTGATTTGCAAGATGGTACTGCCTCTTATAAGATCGGACGCGGCTTGCACAGCTTACCTAAGTTCACGCCTGGTGGACGTAGCCTGGTGTGTGTCTTTGATAGTCCCTGCCAACCTCCAGACTTGTGGCTGCTCTCGCTGCAAGATGGGACTAAACGTCCCTTGACATGTTCATTCCCTGAAGACCTTCTACCGGAGCAGTTTGTCATGCCCGAGGAAATCCATTACCCTGGATTGGATGGTGTGCAGGTGCCAGCACTGTTGTATCGCCCGTATGGTTCGATAGGTGCTATCCCTGCAGTTGTTAACATCCACGGGGGACCGAGCTGGCTTTACCAGTTTTCCTGGTATCCCTTAATGGCACATCTGGCCTCGCGCGGCTGGCTGGTGCTAGCGCCGAATTACCGCGGCTCGACTGGCTACGGCCGCGCCTGGCAGCTCGCCAATCGTTTTGACATTGGGGGGGTGGACACGCGTGACGTGGTGGCTGGGACGCAGTACCTTGTGCAGCAGGGGTTGGCTGACCCCGCCCGCATTGCGGTTACCGGTCGCAGCCACGGTGGGTACCTGACCATGACCTGCCTGACCCAGTTCCCTGAGCTTTGGGCGGGTGGTTCGGCGGTTGTGCCGTTCTTGAATTGGTTTACTGGGCACCAGAATTCACGTTCAGATTTACAGCATTGGGACACCGAGAACATGGGCTCGCCGGAGGAAAACCACGATCTGTGGTATGAGCGTTCGCCCTTTTACTTTTTGGACAGACTGCGCGCTCCCGTGCAGCTTATCTGCGGTGCGCATGACCCGCGCTGCCCTGCCTCTGAGTCAATTGCTGCCCATGACCTGCTTTTATCCTTGGGGAAAACGGTTGATTTTCACCTTTACCCCGATGAAGGGCATGTTTTTTTAAAAACTGAAAACCTGATCGACGCAGAACAGCGGCGGGTTGACTTCCTGGCGCGTTTGCTGGAGTAAGTATTCGGGTTGCAGCCAATCTGGACGACATTTCATCCTGGAGGTATTATGCCATTTTTAAATTATTTGACAGAGAACGAAGTGGAAGCCATCCACCAGGCGAGCTTGCACATCCTGGAGAAAGTTGGCATCTTGTTGACTCATTCACGGGAGCGCGACCTGCTCTACGGAGCTGGGGCATTAGTGGAGGGCGAACGCGTCTTTCTGCCTCCCGAATTGGTAGAAAGATGTATTGCCAGTTGCCCGCATCAGGTGAGTGTTACCGGGCGCGGTGGGGGAACGAAAGTGTTGGGTGATGGTGCGCTATATTTTCACAATCTGGGCGGGGCGCGCGATCTCTTTGATCCCCTTAGCGGTGAGCATCGTCCTGCCCTGTTGCAGGATGTGCGCGATGCCACCCGTCTGCTCGATGCGCTGGAACACTGTAATACAATCACCCCATTTTTCACCCCCACTGACGTGCCAGGCGCTCTGATGTCGCTGGCGATGTACCGGGCTGCCATACCGTTCACCACCAAGCCGTTGCAGGGACCAGGCATCCAGACGGCACCGGAGGTGCGCTATACGCTGCGCATGGCAGAGGTGATTGGCGACCCTGCTAAAATGCTTACCCTGAGTGTTTCACCGGTCAGCCCGTTGAAATTTCCCGACCACGAGGTGGAGGCAATGATCGAGATCGCCCGGCACGGCGTGCCCTTTGGCCCGCTGCCCTGCCCCACTGCCGGGACGACCGCTCCATTTGCTATCGCCGGCGCAGTCGCACAGCAGAATGCCGAGGTGCTCGCTACACTGGTGCTCATGCAGTTAGTCCAACCAGGCTTGCCAATCATCTACTGCGGACGCCTGGCAATGATGGAGCCGCGCACGGGAGCCTCTGTCTGGGGAGGCGTAGAACTGGGTTTGGCTTCGGCAGGTACGGTGCAGATCGCTCACAGGTATGGATTGCCAGTGAATGTTTATGGCTTCTCCACCAACTCACATATCCTCGACGAACAGAACGGATTTGAACGTGGCCTCAATGCCATCATACCTGCCCTGGCAGGCGCGGATGAACTGTCCGGCATCGGTGAAATGGAAGCCGGTGTGAGCAGCTCGTTTGCTCAGATGGTGATCGATAACGAACATGCTGCCAGTATTTTGCGCCTGCGCCAGGGCTTTACGGCTGACGATGACGCACTGGCTGTAGATGTGGTGGCAGCGGCAATTCAAGCGAATGGCAATTTTATGGCTCAGAAACACACGATCCGGCGTCTCAAGGCTGGCGAGGTCTTGCTTACAAAATTGGCAGAACGTGGTTCTTGGGAATCATGGCAGCGTGGCGGGCAGATGAGCTTGTTCGAGCGGGCGCAGTCTGAGGCCGAACGTATTTTGCTCGAGCATCAGGTCCAGCCGCTAGAGGATGCGCAGGAGGCCGAGCTGGACAGGATCATGCTGGCAGCCGAACGAGAGTTGGTGGTGGGAGGTGGCGCATGAATACCCTGGAAAGCACTCGGGAAATTAGCCAGCAGCTTTCTGCCTGGCGCCAGGACTTCCATATGCACCCCGAATTGGGTTTTAAGGAAATTCGCACGGCTGGACGCGTGGCGGAGTTGCTGGAATCGTTTGGCTGCCAGGTTATGCGCGGGGTTGGGCGCACCGGTGTGATCGGCGAATTAGGCGCAGGCTCGCCTTGTATTGCTATCCGGGCTGACATGGACGCATTGCCGATTCAGGAAGCCAATCAGGTACACTATGCATCCCAAAACGACGGCGTGATGCATGCATGTGGTCATGATGCTCATACTGCGATGCTGTTAGGCGCAGCCCGGCTTTTGTCAAGGATGAAGCTGAACGGGCGTGTGCGTTTTATTTTTCAGCCTTCAGAGGAGTCTAATGACGAGGATGGGTTAAGCGGTGCGCCGCGCATGATCACTGACGGCGCTCTACAAGGCGTTGATATGGTGATCGCTCAACATGTTGATCCGGCCACACCAGTCGGGGATATCCGCCTGGAAGCGGGGCCAGCCTCGGGAGGCGTCGACTCGTTTTTTGCTCGTATTATCGGCAAGGGGGGCCATGGTGCAGCGCCGCATAATGCAATTGATCCCATTTTCCTCAGCGCATTCGTTATCCTGGGCTTGAACGGGATCGTGTCGCGCAAATTGCATCCCTTTGATCCGGCGGTGGTCAGCATCGGCTCCATCCACGGAGGCCAGGCAGAAAACGTCATCCCGCGCCATGTGGATATTTCTGGCACATTGCGCTATACCGAGCTAAAAGTACAGAAACAGGTACATGCCGAGATCAAGCATGCCTTCGAATTGGTGCGTCCATTGGGTGGTGAGTATGAACTGCGCTTCGAAACCGGTAACCTACCGATGGTCAACCATCCTGAAGCGGTTGAGTTAATCCATTTGGCGGCTGCAGACTTATTGGGCGATGCTCACATACTCCCGTTCAAAAAAGAGCTCGGTGCTGAAGACTTTGCCTGTTTCACAGAGAAAGTCCCTGGAGCGATGTTTGTGCTGGGGGCGCGCATCGATGGTGATGAGCGCTTTGGTCACAACCCGCGTTTTGATATTGACGAGCGCGCTCTACCAGTAGGTACGGCGCTGCTGGTGGAGACAGTGCTGCGCTTTTTGAGTAGATAAGCTCGTTCTGGTGCTTATAATCCGAATTGCTTGGTATCGACCCACTCGCTCTTCAGGATCGACCACCAATCAACCGCCAGGGAACGCTTCACATACTCATAGGGCAGCCAGCCATAGCCATTGTCACCCCAGCCCACTCCCCAGGAGTTGCGGATCATCAGTGCGCCAGTGGTTGGCTCTTCAGCCCCATCGTTCTTGATCTGCATATTGTCATCGTATCCAATGGCAATCACGGCATGTCCGCCGACGCGTTTCTCGCCACTTACCGGGAAGGGAATCTTGCCTGTCTGGCGTGCCTGTGAGTAAGAGGTGTAGACGGTGAATCCAAACATGGATGGCAGGCCTGCCTGGATGAAGGTTTTGATCCGATTGAGCAGCTTGTCTGTAGGAGTGCCGGGTGGATCAAAGCGATAGTAGCTGATCGCCTGATAGCTCTGGGCGTAAGCATATAAGAAAGCAGTGGGTTCTTTCTCATAGTCAGCAACGACGTAAGGCCAGAATTCTTCGGGCGGTACACCAAACAAGGTCAAGGCAGCCATGGTGGTGCGCAGGTATGCACCCGTATCGCCGGTCCAATTTAGCAGGTTACGGGTCACTTTGTAGAGAAACAGGCGAGAGGCATCAGTGTGCTCGCCAAAAGCACGGCGTTGAAAGTACTCAACCATCCCCACCCCGGCATGTGCGGTGCAGGAGCCAATCGTCTGCTGGTTTTCAATGGGAGAGCACCATTCGCGTAAGTCATTGGCTGGATTCAGGCTGGCTGCTCCAGCCCTGAGGACACCGAGTTTTGACAGCATATCCTTGACGGTCTTCTTTTGACCTTTTAACACTTGTTGTGGTGGAATATCATCTTTGTTGATGTCATAATCACGAAAATCTGGGTAATCGGGTACCCATCCCATGCCTATCCGTTCAGTTATTTCTGTCATTTTCAACACTCCTTCTGATGTAAATTTATTATATGCTCATAAATTGGGTGATGCAACATCAAAATGTACTCTTAAATTAAACCCATTGTTGTTGCGCTTTTAGAATATTTGTCGTAAACTCAGTATACCAGGAGTGCAGGTATGCAGAACAAGGGAACGACCCTCTTAATCGTTGAGGATAACCATGATTTGCGCAACGGGTTGAAGGATATTCTGACCTTTGAGGGTTTTACTGTCTTGTCTGCCTCCAATGGGCGAGATGCCATTGATCAGATGAAGGCGGTCAGTCCTGACCTGATCATCTCTGATATCACCATGCCGGAAATGAATGGCTACGAATTCTTCGACGCGGTGCGGGCACGCCCGGAGGGTATAACCATTCCTTTCATCTTTCTGACCGCACGTGGTGAGCGTGATGATGTGATGAAGGGGAAAAACCTGGGAGCTGAGGATTACCTTGTCAAGCCAGTCACACGCTCCGAACTGGTCAATGCAGTCCAATCCCGCCTGACGCGTTTCCGCCAGCTCCAAATGGCTCAAATGGAGTCGGCCTATCAATACACACTGACTGCCCTGGCGAACGGAATCGAAGTGCGTGACCGCTATACCCGCGGGCATGTTGAGCGTGTCACGTATTACAGCCTGGCGATCGCTGAGCAGCTTGGCTGGCGCGGCAAGCGGTTGGAGGGGCTGCGCTTCGGAGCGATATTGCATGACATTGGTAAGATATTTGTCAAAGAGGAAATCTTGTCAAAAGCCGGCGCTTTGACCGATGATGAACGAGAAGAAATGCTGCACCATCCCAACAACGGCGCTGAGATGGTGCGTGATATCGCTTATCTGCAAGTTGCGATTCCTGTCATTCGCTATCATCATGAGCGTTGGGATGGCAGCGGATATCCCGAGGGTTTGGTAGGCGAGCAAATTCCTCTTGAGGCCCGACTGATCGCCGTTGCAGACGTATTTGATGCCATGACAACTGACCGGCCTTATCATAGCGCTGAGACGCTAGAGACTGCCTACAAATATATCTGCGACATGAGTGGGAAGCATTTTGACCCGTTGGTGGTACACGCATTTCAGCGGGTATGGGAAGCGGGTAAAATACATCAGATTGCTGCTCGCTGGCACACAGAATGAGTTATAAGTAGTATACACTTTTATTTTTAGAGAAGACTATAACCATGTCCTTTGTTCATCTCCATGTCCATTCTGAATATTCTCTGCTTGATGGCTTCAGCAATATCAAGAAACTGGTCAAACGCGCCAAAGAATTGAATATGCCCGCGCTTGGCCTTACCGATCATGGCACAATGTTCGGTGTGATTGAATTCTATAATGCTGCCATCGGTGCGGGGATCAAGCCGATCATCGGCGTGGAAGCCTACATGGCAGCGCGCACGATGAAAGAACGCGACCCTCAGGAGGACAAGAAGTCGACTCACCTGTTGCTTCTGGCAGAGAATGAAACTGGTTACAAGAATTTATTGAAAATAACCTCGGCTGCGCAACTGGAAGGTTTTTATTATTACCCGCGTGTCGATCATGAATTGATTGCCCGCCACTCTCAGGGTTTGATCTGCACCAGCGGCTGCATGTCGGCTGAGATTCCACGCCTGATTCAACAGGGGAACCTGGCTGAGACACGTAAGCGCCTGGATTGGTATTATGAGGTGTTTGGACCAGATAACTTCTTTCTTGAATTGCAAAGCCATAATATTGACGAATTGGATACCATCAACAAGACCTTGCTCGACCTGGGAAAACATTACAATTCTCGTTTCGTTGCCACCAATGATGTGCATTATATCGACAAGAATGATGCTCGCTTGCAGGATATCCTGCTAGCCATTCAGACCGGCTGTGTACTTACCGATCCCAAGCGCATGCGGATGACCGATAATACCTACTATTTGCGCAGCCCTGAGGAGATGGCATCGCTCTTTGCGGATGTGCCAGAGTCAATTGCAAACACTCTGCTGATCGCCGAGCGTTGTACACTGGATCTGGGCTTTAAGAGTTATCATTTGCCACAATTCGATGTCCCTGAAGGCAATTCTCCCCAGTCTTACCTGCGCGAGTTGTGCGAAGCTGGTTTGCAACGCCGTTATGCCGGGCGCGCTAACGACCCAGACATAAGACAACGTCTGGATTATGAGCTACAGGTCATTCACGAAATGGGCTTTGATGCCTATTTCTTGATCGTTTGGGATTTGTGTCGCTATGCCCGTGAACAGGGTGTCTGGTATAACGCTCGCGGATCCGGAAATGGATCGATTGTCGCCTATGCTCTTGACATCACCCTGGTCGAGCCTATCCACCACGGTTTAATCTTCGAGCGTTTTCTCAACCCCGGGCGTATTTCTATGCCGGATATTGACCTGGACTTCCGCGATGACCGCCGGGCTGAGATGCTCGAATACACTGCGCGTAAATATGGCGATGACAAGGTTGCTCAGATCATAACCTTCGGCACGCTCGGCGCCCGGGCTGCGATCCGCGATGTCGGTCGAGTGATGGATATCCCGCTCAATGAGGTTGACCGGGTTGCCAAAATTATCCCCAATATACCTGGTAAGCCGGTCACTATTCGCCAGTCTCTGGAAGAGAACGAAGAATTCAAGCAAATCTATGCTTCTGAGCCCTATCTCAAGGAACTCATTGACACGGCTGCTGATATGGAAGGTGTAGTACGGAATGCTGGTACTCATGCCGCGGGTGTCATCATCACTGATAAACCAGTGATTGAATATTTGCCGCTACACCGTCCCACAGGGGCTTCTGCTGAAGAAAGCCCAATCAAAACCGTCACCCAATTTGAGATGGGTATCCTCGATTCGCTTGGTTTGCTTAAAGTAGATTTTTTAGGGCTGGCAACTCTTTCGATCATGGCGCGCGCTTGCGACCTGATCAAGCCACGCCACGGCATCGAATATACCCTGGATAATATCCCAACCGATGACCCGGATACCTATGCACTCCTGGGGCGCGGTGAGACGGCTGGAGTTTTCCAGGTTGAAGGTTCGGGGATGCGTCGCTGGTTGATGCAGATGAAGCCACGCTCTTTGGAGAATGTGATCGCCATGGTGGCACTTTTTCGCCCCGGACCGATGGATTTCATCCCCGGTTACATCAAACGCATGCATGGCGAGGAAAAGGTTGAGTATCGGCACCCATTGTTAGAGCCAATCTTCAAAGAAACCTACGGCTACCCGGTATACCAGGAACAGCTTATGTTCGCGGTGATCCGGCTGGCGGGCTACACGCCTTCTGAGGCAGACGATCTGCGTAAGGCCATTTCCAAGAAAATCAAAGATAAGCTGCTCAAGCATCGCGAGAAATTCATCCAAGGAGCGGCAAAGCAGCAGATCGACGAGGTGACAGCGGCGGCTATCTTTGACGATTGGGAAGAGTTTGCCCGCTACGGTTTCAATAAGAGCCACGCGGCCGACTATGGTGTGATCGCTGTTCAGACTGCTTTTCTAAAGCTGCATTATCCTGTGGAGTACATGACGGCGCTGCTCTCAGTTACGCAGAACGATAATGATAAGGTTGCGCTGTATGTCGCCGACAGCCGTCGCATGGGGATAGAGGTAAATCCGCCGGATGTCAATGTTTCTGCATGGGATTTTTCGATCGAAGACGGAGAAGGTGGTAAAAGTGCTATTCGTTTTGGGTTAGGGGCGGTGAAGAATGTCGGTCACGGGCCAGTAGACGCGATCTTGCAGGGACGTCAGGAAAAACCCTTCACTGATATCAATGATTTTGCCCGCCGGGTTGACCTGCGACAGGTAGGTAAGCGTGCCCTGGAAAGCCTGGTACGAGTAGGCGCTTTGGACCGATTTGGCACTCGCCCGGCGCTGCTGGCAGGCATAGACCTTATCCTCTCTATCAGCGGCTCGCACTTTCGTGCGACTGACCAGGGGCAGATGAGCCTCTTTGGAGCCCATACCGGGGTGAGGGAGGATATCATCTTACCTAAAGTGTCAGCCGATATTAATCGGCGCGAGATACTTAACTGGGAACGGGATTTGATTGGACTGTATATTTCTGATCATCCATTGAATCCTGTTATGGATGTGCTGACACAAACTGTAACGCACTTTTCCGGTCAGCTATCTGAAGCCGCCCACCAGGAGAAGGTGCGCATTGCCGGGTTGGTTACCCGGGTGCGTTCTCACCAGACCAAGAGCGGTAAAATGATGGCCTTTGTCACATTGGAAGACTTACAAGGTCTTGTGGAATTGGTCGTTTTTCCACGCACGTGGGAGCAATATAGTGAGTTGTTAGAACCAGAACGGATCGTGATGGTAGAAGGCAAGGTGGATGCGGCGAGCGGCGACCCGAAAGTGTTGGTGGATAGCGTCTCAACCGAGTTCAAGGCAGTGGTATCGGTGGAGAATACACCTCGCCCGTCTTCACCAGCCACTAATACTGGATCAGGGAGCGCTCAAGTTGAAAGGCCCTCAAGCGCTGCGCCCAGGAAAGCCGCTCTGCAGAAGCCAAATAACATTCATCCGCAGCCACGTCAGGACAACCCACCATCCCCTGCCTGGGCGCAAAACATGCCTCCACCGCCAGATGCTTTTCCACCGGATTGGGTTGCCGAGGAAGTGGTGCCGGGTGGTTTTGTCCTGGAAAGTGACACGCTTTCTCCGATACATGTAGCTGTCCAGCCTGCTCAGTCCGAGAGTTTGGATGAACCTTACATTGAGAATGATGACGAATCTTCCATAACTGCGACGCCGGTGGAAATCTCTCCAGGATTGACTCGGAAGTCGGTGCTAAGCGAGCCTGCACAAGAAGAACCACCCCCTGTTCCAGTCGCACTCCCCTATATTTTGGCTCCATCCACTGGTGTGGAAAGCGAAGACTTGCGTATGGTGACCGTCTATCTGAGACCTGGTATAGACAAAGTGCGTGACAATTTGCGCTTGCGCCAGGCTTATGGCATTTTGATATCATACCCGGGGAATGATCGCTTTGCCCTGCAGATCTATGAACGCAGCCGCGGCTATCGCGTAGAGTTTCCCAATTTCACCACGGCGGTATGTCCCGAATTGCTCGCCCGTTTGAGTGCCCTGGTGGGTACAGACAATGTGGTGGTCGAGAAATTGACAATCCTATAGTTTCTATTACAAAAGACACGCGGAACATCCGGCATTTTCTGCCCAATGTTCCGCGTGTCTTTTCTGGGATGAACCGATTTGGATGATTAACCTTCAGTCACCCACGCGCCTGCTCATAGTTCACTGGTCATGATGAATAGAGGCTTCATTTCGAAGCTCTCATATTTGGGTCGCAGGCGATCGGTATTGTAAAAGCGGTTTACATCTACCAATTTCTTTGTAGCTGTAACCACATCGATCGGCATATTGTCGTAGCGCCCATTCTTGAGCACGACCAGACGACCGTGAATATTTTTCAGGACCAGGTCCAAGGCGAGGTTGCCAAATGCCATGGGGGCAATCGAATCGACAGCGTCGGGGTCACCGCCACGTACCATGTAGCCTAATTTCTGGTTGATGATATTGACCGTCTTGCCGTTATTGTAATTGGCGGTGCGTTCCTGTATACTGGCGGATACTAAATCGCCAATTCCGCCCAACTTCGCATGCCCATAGGCGTCTGTCGAGCGATCCTGGAAGATCATCTCACCACCCTCGAACATAGATCCTTCTGAGACAAGGGCGATCGCATACTTGCTGGGATTGTGGTTGCGGTCATATACCATCAACTCGGTGAGCTGGTCGATGTTGAATTTCCATTCAGGAATGACACAGCGGTTAGCAGCGCCCGCCATGGTGGGCAGCATGGCAGTAAAGCCAGCATACCGTCCGAATACCTCCAGTATCATCAAGCGTTCGTGTGAGCCAGCAATCGTGCGCAGATTGTTGGTGAGTTGAATGGTCCGCGTTACGCAGGTGCTGAAGCCGATACAGTAATCGGTGCCCGGCACATCATTATCCATTGTTTTAGGGATGGCGATGACCTTAACGCCTTCCTGGTAGAGCCGGACGCCATAGCTAAGGGTATCATCACCGCCAATGGGGATCAAATAATCAACCCCTAACCAATCCAGGTTTTTCAAGACCTCAGGAGTCAGGTCATTTGTCTCAGCATTGTATGTCTCTCTCAAATGATCGGGCATTGACGACTGCTTGACATGGCTGGGGCGGGTGCGAGAGGAGTGCAAGAAGGTGCCGCCGGTACGTCCAGCACGGTTGACAACTTCTTCGGTCAATACTTGATAATTATTGCTGTTATCAACTTTTTCATCGCGGATGATTTCAATGAGTCCCGCCCAACCGCGCCGCAAGCCAATCACCTTGTAGCCCTCGCGCAGCGCACGGATAGTCACGGCGCGGATCGCCGGGTTCAAGCCGGGCACGTCGCCACCGCCGGTCAGGATACCGATCACGCCTTGTTTCTTCTTTACATTAGCCATCGTGTTACCTCCATCTATTTATTCTTAACCTGGTGCGGATTGGCTTTGTCTGCATCTGGTCAAAAGATTATATCCAGGTGGGTTCCTGGTAAATACCGAAGGTGTCCTTCATAACATTGATGATCTCGCCCAGGGTTGCATAAGCTCTGACGGCATCCAGCAGATAGGGCATCGTGTTCTCGCTACCCTGGCAGGCGATACGTAACCTATCGAGCGCCTGTCCAACGCGCCCGGCATCGCGCTCCCGGCGCACCTGCTCCAGGCGGGATACCTGCCGCAAGTAACCCTGCGGGTCCATCTCCAAGATGGGGATGGTGACGGTTTTTTCTTCAACATGGGCATTTACACCGACGATCTTGCGCACGCCTGTGTCAATTTCGCGCTGGTAGCGATATGCGGCTTCCGAAATTTCACTTTGGAAGAAGCCTTTGTCTATTGCGGGAAGCACGCCACCCAGTTCCTCGATCCGTCGGAAGTAGTCATAGGACTGGGCTTCGATGCGCCGAGTCTGAGCCTCAACGAAGAAAGAACCGGCTAACGGGTCAATCGTATTGGCGACACCCGATTCTTCAGCCATGATTTGCTGTGTGCGCAAGGCAATGGTTACGGCGTGTTCGGAGGGTAATGCCAGAGCCTCGTCCATACTGTTGGTGTGCAGCGACTGTGTTCCACCCAGCACAGCTGCCAAAGCCTGGATTGCCACGCGCACGATGTTGATCTCGGGTTGTTGGGCAGTCAGTGAAACACCGGCGGTCTGAGTATGAAAGCGCATCAACCAGGAGCGCGGATTTTTCGCGCCGAAGGTATTGCGCATCTCGCGCGCCCAAATGCGCCGCGCAGCCCGATACTTAGCAATCTCCTCGAAGAAATCGTTATGTGCGTTGAAGAAGAACGAGAGGCGCGAGGCAAAGCTATCGACATCGAGCCCGCGGCGCACTGACCAACGCACGTATTCCATGCCATCTGCCAGGGTGAAGGCAAGCTCCTGGGCAGCGGTCGAGCCTGCCTCGCGGATGTGATAGCCGGAAATGCTGATCGTATTCCATTGCGGCACACTGGTTGCTCCAAATTCGATGGTGTCCACCACCAGGCGCATAGATGGCTCGGGTGGAAAGATATATTCCTTCTGCGCAATGTATTCTTTCAAAATGTCGTTCTGAGTCGTACCGCGTAACTGGTCGTGACGTATGCCCTGTTTCTCGGCTGCGGCGATGTACATTGCCCAGATGATGGCGGCGGGCGAGTTGATGGTCATGCTGGTCGAGACATTATCGAGCGGGATGCCATCCAACAAGATCTCCATGTCCCGCAGTGATGAAACAGCCACTCCGCACTTACCGAACTCCCCCAGCGCTTCTGGGGCATCCGTGTCATAGCCCATCAAGGTGGGCAGGTCATAGGCGATGGACAGCCCAGTCTGTCCCTGTTCTAGTAGATACTTGAAGCGGGTGTTTGTTTCTTCGGCAGTGCCAAAACCGGCAAACATGCGCATCGTCCACAGTTTGCTACGGTGAAGTGTCGGGTGAACGCCGCGGGTATATGGATATTCGCCGGGCAGGCCCAATTCCTCGAGATAATCAAGGTTGGCGATGTCCAGGGGGGTGTACAAGCGATTGATCGGCTCGGATGAGGTGGTGATGAATTGTGCCTGGCGCTCAGGTAAGGATGACAAAGAGCGCTTTAATGTTTCATTTTCCCATGCTTCCAGTTCTTGCCGTAATTGGTCGAGTTTCTGGCGATCGTACATGCTGTTCTCCTTACCTCTGGGCAGTTCGGACAAAACCAGGCGAATTATAGCACAGCCTTCAACCAGAGGGTGAATGTACTGCCACTGCCTGGTATGCTTTTTACGCTCAACTTGCCGTTCAGGCGCGTTGCGATTTCCTGTGCGATCGCCAGGCCAAGCCCAGTGCCCGGTGCACCGGTTTGGCGGCTGGCTGAGCCGCGGTAGAAGCGTTCGAAGACGCGGGTTATCTCGTCCTCGGTGATGCCTACACCTGTATCTGTAATTTCAATCGTTACCCAATGATTGCCTTCTTCTTTCAGTAATTGCGTCGAAAGCGTAATCACTCCTCCAGATGGGGTGTAATTGATGGCGTTGGTCAGTAGATTCGAGATTGCCTGATTGAGCAGGCTGGCATCGGTGATTGCCTGCGGCAGGGTTGCATCGGGG
>JAFGBV010000263.1 GCA_016932955.1 Anaerolineales bacterium
AACCATGCCTTTGTGGATGGTAACAAAAGGACGGCAATCACAGCTGCTGGTCTGTTTCTGCTCCTCAATGGTTACCGTTTGACCGCTGACAACCAGGAATTGGAAGATTTCACACTTCAATGCGCCCAGCACTTGATTTCTCTGGAGCAGATGGTTTGTTGGTTACAGGATCATACTGAGACTTGGCCCTAAGGCCCACTCCATATTCATAGCACTTCCTGGTCGTGGAGTTCGCCATAGGCCCCCAATGCTTGATGTTTGGCGTAAGGCATCCTGAACGCCGGCACCGGAAAATAGCAGTGAACAAATGTGGCGCTCTCTACGGATATTCTGGCATCTGGCAATCGGCCGTCCAAAGGGGTAATTTGCTCATAGAAGGATGCTTGTACAACTATTTTAGCCGCGAATCAATCGCAAAACAAGCGCTTTTCACGCCCACAACCCCTTAATTCCCCATCACATAACAACCCTTGTCATTTCTACAATTATATCGGATAATATACACAACTTGTATATTATCCGATATAAACTATGAACCACACAATCCTGTCCCCTTTAGAGACCTTACCCTATTTCACGATCGCTGGCTTCCGGCAGATCGCCGGGGAGGCCGTAACGGATGATCAGCATTCCCGGATTGCTCTGCATCGTTGGGCTAAGGCAGGGTACCTGATCGCGCTGAAAAAAGGAGCCTACATGCACCGCCGTTTCTACGAGCAGCACCGCCAGAAAGCGGCTTTTTCGGCTGTGGTCAGCGCCATCCTCTTACCTCAGTCATATCTCTCGCTGGAATATGTTTTACAGCAGCGTGGCATCCTGACCGAGATCACCTATCCGGTTACGGCAATCACGGTTAAAAACACGCGCACCATCACTAATCCCCTGGGCACGTTTGCGTACCGCCACATCAAGCCGGACCTCTACCGGGGCTTCCAGTTTACGGAAGCTTACGGCATCCCTTATGCCCAGGCATCGCTGGCTAAAGCTCTCTTCGATTATCTCTACCTGCGCCCCTTGCCGATCGAAATTTCCCCGCAGCGTTACCACCTGATCGAAGAGTTGCGCCTTAACCTGGACGAATTCACCCTAGCCGAGCGCGCCGAGTTTGCAGGCTACGTGGCGAACAGCCGAATGGCCAAAATGCAGCGCGTCCTGGAAAACCTGGAGTTTCACATATGGCAACCCTGATCCAAACCCTACAAAACGTTCTGGCGGGCAAAGACTCGTTGCTGGCGGTGGAGACCCAGCGCATTCTTCTGAAAGAAGTGCTGCAGGCTTATGTATTGGATTATCTATACAACCATGCCGTCTACCGCCGCCTGAATTTTTACGGTGGCACATGCCTGCATGTGATCTACGGGTTGAACCGCCTGTCGGAAGATCTGGATTTCGACAACAGCCCCGGACTGGATTTGAGCCAGCTGGGAACTGACCTGTCCCAGCACTTTCAGAAGTTCTTTGGGTATGCTGAAGCATCAGCGAAAGTCCAGCAGGGGGCTGGTGGGATCCTGCGCGTGACGTTGAAATTTCCGGTATTGAATGCCCTGGGCCTGTCACCCAACCCAAACGAGGCACTGCACCTCAAAGTCGAGATCAGCCAGCACAGGCAGGTGGCGATCATTCAGCACACACCGGTGCTGGTCTATGGCCGCAGCCTGGTGGCGGCGCATTTCTCGCTGGAGACGATGATGGCTGGTAAGATGATCGCCTGCCTGGAACGCGGCTTTGAAAAGAGGCGCAGTGGAGTGCAGATCAAAGGCCGTGATTTCTATGACCTGTTGTGGTTCATGCAGCAGCGTATCCACCCCATGGAAGAGAAGCTGGCACAAGATGGGAGCCAACCTTACACAACCCGCAGCGCAATGCTGGCTCTGCAGGAAAAAATCGCCGGCATCAAGGCTCATGATCTAGCGATTGATTTGCTGCCTATGTTTGAATCCCGCGCTTTCATAGAAGCCTGGCTGGAAACCTTCCACCAAACATTTGAGCGGTTGGCTGCCGGTTACCTAGTTGAGTAATCTACTCACATAACAAGCAATTTTAGGGCTCACAACCCCCGCATTTTCCATCGCATAACACAACTCAGCCAAGTTCGGCTATACTGTAAGCGTGGAAGCCGGGGTACTGATCGCCACCTCAGCGTGAGGACCCTATTGCCCATGCTCACCAATCCAAAAGAAAGGACTGCTATGAATACTGATATTTTTCGCACGCGCCTGGCGCGTTTACAAGCCGAGCATGATGCGCTCCTCATGCGTCCCAACCCAATCAATTTCAACTGGTCAAACGGTGTGTATGAACGTTACACTTACCCAATTCTTACCACAGACCACACGCCCCTTCACTGGCGCTATGACTTGAACCCGCAAACCAACCCATATTTAATGGAGCGACTTGGCATCAACGCCGTGTTTAATGCGGGAGCGATCCTGTTCAATGGCAAGGTTTGTCTTGTGGCGCGGGTGGAAGGCTGGGATCGCAAGTCTTTTTTTGCAGTGGCAGAAAGCCCCAATGGGCTGGATCAATTCAAATTTTGGGATGAGCCGCTGGTCATGCCTGAGACAGGGAATCTCGATGGGAATGTCTATGATATGCGTCTCACCCAACATGAAGACGGCTGGACCTATGGCGTGTTTTGCACCGAACGCAAGGACCCCAATGCTGCTCCGGGTGATCTTTCAAGCGCCGTGGCACAGGCTGGTATTGCTCGCACGCGCGACCTGAAGACCTGGGAACGACTGCCCGACCTGAAAACGAACTCTCCGCAGCAGCGCAACGTGGTTTTACACCCTGAATTCGTTGATGGGCAATATGCGTTTTACACCCGTCCGCAGGATGATTTCATTTCGGCGGGTTCAGGTGGCGGCATTGGCTGGGGGTTATCGAAGAGCATAAACCCCGCCAGTATCGAACAGGAAACGGTCATCGAGCGGCGCGCGTATCACACCATCAAGGAAGCGAAAAATGGGGAGGGGCCTGCACCGATCAAAACCTTGCAGGGTTGGCTACACCTGGCTCACGGGGTGCGCAACACCGCAGCCGGTCTCCGCTACGTCCTTTACATGTACCTGACAGATCTGGCGCAGCCCTGGCTTGTCACGGCTCAACCCGGTGGCTATTTCATGGCTCCCATTGGTGAGGAACGGGTGGGTGACGTCTCGAACGTTTTATTCAGCAATGGTTGGATCTGCCAACCGGATGGAACGGTGCTGATCTATTATGCATCATCCGACACACGTTTGCATGTTGCCGTTTCGAGCGTGGAACGTTTGCTCGACTATGTACTTCACACGCCTGAGGATGGCCTGCGCTCTGCCGCCAGTGTGCAAACTCGTTTGAGCCTCATCGCCAAAAACCGTGGATCAATGGGCAGCTTCTGAACTATGTCACACACCTCAGCTCTGATGACAAAACAAGAGTTCGAAAAAGAACTCACGCACAACATCCTGGCTTTTTGGGCACAGAACACGCCCGACTACGCCAACGGCGGATTTTATGGCGCGCTCACCAATGACCTGCAAATCAACAACAGCGTGGAACGTTCCGCGGTGTTGTGCGCCCGCATCTTATGGACATTTTCCTATGCTTACCGAGAATTTCGAGAGGACGTGTACCTGAAAACTGCAAACCATGCCTATGCCTACCTGACGCAAAAGTTTTGGGATGCAGTAAATGGCGGCGTGTATTGGGCGTTAGATGCGCAGGGGCACCCGGTCATTGATCGCAAGCATACCTATGCCCAGGCCTTCGCCATCTATGGGCTGGCAGAATATTACCGCGCCACGGGCAGCGTCGAAAGCCTGGAACTGGCCAAACAACTTTTCCGCCTAATCGAGAAACATACCTTCGATGCCGAATTTGGAGGGAATCTGGAATGTCGCAGCCGTACCTGGGAAGCATTGGGCGATATGCGCCTGAGTCCCAAAGATATGAATTGCGCCAAATCCATGAATACGCTTCTGCATTTGATGGAGGCGTATACCAATCTCCTGCGCGCCTGGGATGATGTGGAACTGAAAGCCAGGCAAAGCGGCTTGATCCAAGCCGTTCTGAAACATGTTGTTGATAACAAAACTTGCCATCTCAAACTTTTCTTTGACAGCCACTGGCAGCCGCTTTCTAACGAAATTTCCTATGGGCATGACATTGAAGCGAGCTGGTTGTTGGTTGAAGCTGCTGAGGTTTCAAACGAACCCGCATTGCTTGAACAAACCAGAGAGCTGGCTGCAAAGATGGCGCAAGCCGTGTATGCCGAAGGCCGCAATGCCGATGGGAGTGTGACCTATGAGCGTCATGGAGAAGCGATTGTAAAAGAACGCCATTGGTGGGTGCAGGCCGAAGCGGTGGTGGGGTTTTACAATGCTTATCAAATTTCGCACCAGCCGCATTTCGCTCAGGCGGCTGCTGATTGCTGGGAATACATCTATGCCAGATTTGTGGACAGAGAAAATGGCGATTGGTTCAAGATTCTTGACCCTGAAGGTAAACCGCTTACCACCCATTACAAAATTGGACCATGGGAATGCCCCTACCATCATGGACGGATGTGTTTGGAGATGATTCACAGGCTGGAAAAATAAACTTTGCAGGCCTTTGTCCACCAAGCCGGTGGCAGCCTGGCAGATCGCCCCAAAGCAGATCCAGCAGGTGCAACACCAGTGCCATGCTGAGGCGGTGGAAATGTTAAAGAATTACACTGGACTTTTGGTATGCGAAAAAGTGGACATCTTGAAACGCGATTCTGTGGACTTTTCATTCCGCTCT
>JAFGBV010000264.1 GCA_016932955.1 Anaerolineales bacterium
GGCTGGCCTGCACAGAGGCCGTCAGGCTAAAGAACAGCACAGCCGCAGCGAACAACAGGAACATTTTTCGAAATGCCATGAGAAATCTCCTGACTTTCGTGTGTGACTTTTGAGTGTGGCCGCCCAATACCTGGTTTCATTGTAGCATAATTTCCAGCAAATTCGATTATCATCCCCATGCATCTGCTTGCAAATGCTTCGAAAACCGCGTGCGCCGCAATATGGTAGCACGTTCCAGTATTAGCCTTGCGCTTGCCGTATATTGTGTTCCCTTGGGTGTAGATTGCCAAGATCGCGGTGGTGTGCGCAGGGGGGGTAGTTTAACATGAAATAGGAACACACTCTGGGAGGGTAGATCATTGCCAGGAGGCTTTTTTCTTTTGACAAAACCCCTGAACTCGAAAGAGCGCATTTTTTTAATCACCCAAGAGCGCATCCCTTTGAGTCCATGCATCGTTTCCCCAAATCTTTACAAGATCTTCACATCCCCTCTACACTTTATTCATACTGCAATAGTATTCTATTTGGATGGACCCAACAGGAGAATAGCATGATGAAAAAAGCGCGCCTCTGGCTTGTATTTCTGTTAATTGTGTTGGCGGCAGCCGCCGGCTATTACTATTACACCGCGGTCTATCTGCCTGCCCAAACCCCGGCTGAACCCGCCGTACAAACGACCCGGGTACGCACAGGCGACCTGGTGATTTCAGTGTTTGGCGTGGGCGAGTTGGCCCCCCAGGCACAGGCCAGTGCGTCTTTTCGCAGCAGCGGGGTGGTTTCAGATGTGTACGCCGCGGTGGGTGATACCGTGGAAGCCGGGCAACTGCTGGCTCGCCTGGAGGATACCAACGCACAGCAGCAATTAGCGCAGAGCCAGCTGGCCTTGCAAGAACTGTTCTCTCCCGCGGCGCTGCTGCAGGCCGATATGGCTGCACTCAGCGCCGAAGTAGCCTACGAGAAGGCACTGAACGAACTGCAAACGCTGATCAGCCCAGCCGTCTGGCAGGCCGAACAAGACCTGGCCCAGGCTCAAGCAGCACTGGCGTCTGCCTCGGGTGCAGACGCCCAGGCTGCGATGGAGCAGGCCGAAGCCAACCTGGCGCAGGCTATGCTGGATTATGAAGCCATTTACGTACCGGCTATTTTCGCCAGGCCCTTTACCGATCCAGCCAGCGGGGAGATGGCGCAAGGCGTTTTTCCACCCTCAGCGGCCGAGGTTGCTCTGGTGCGGGTCAAACTGGCCTCTGCCCAATTGGCACTGGATGAGGCGCGCGCATATGCGGAACTGCTCGCACAGGGCATTCCCTGCGACGAGACCGGAGTGTCGATAACCGATACCGCTTTGCCCACCAAAATCGACCAGGCCTGCCAATCTGTGCACAACGCCAGCCTGGCGCTGGAAAACCTACACTTGCTGGCTCCACTTTCGGGTGTGCTGACCAGTTTTAACCTGGCGGTCGGGCAGCAGGTGGGTTCATCTGCGGTTGCCACGGTGACCACCCTGGACCAATTGACCCTTAAGGTTTATATCGATGAGGTTGACCTGCCAGCCCTGCAAACTGACCAGCGGGTTGTGGTCACCTTCAACGCCTACCCTGACCAGGCGGTTGATGGCCAGGTGCGATCCATCGAGCCAGCCCTGCAGAACGTGAGCGGCACCCTCACCGCAGTCGCCTGGATTGATCTGGATGAGGTCAACGGCATCACGCTGTATGCCGGGATGAGCGCTGAAGTGGAAGTGATCACCGGCGAGGCGCGCGGTGCTTTGTTGGTTCCCGTGCAAGCCCTGCGCGAGATTGCCCCCGGTTCCTTCGCCGTCTTTGTGATGCAGGAAGATGGCGAGCTGAGCATCACTCCTATCACGGTCGGCCTGCGCGACTTTGCCAATGCCGAAATCCTGAGCGGCCTCGAGGCTGGCGATATCATCAGCACCGGTGTGGTGGAAACCAGGTAAGCGCTATGAATACGCCCATCATTGAGATCAGAGACCTGTTTAAAACTTATGGTGAGGGTGAGGCCGCTGTTCATGCCCTGGCTGGGACCGATGTTTTGGTGCAGCAGAGCGAGTTTGTGGCGGTGATGGGGCCATCGGGTTCGGGCAAATCGACCTTAATGAATATCATCGGCTGCCTCGACCGCCCGACATCCGGCAGTTACTGGCTGGATGGGCGTGATGTCAGCCGCCTGAACAAGAACGAGCTGGCTGAAGTGCGCAGCCAGAAGATCGGCTTTATCTTTCAATCCTTTAATTTGCTGGCGCGCCTGAGCGCGCTGGAGAACGTCATGCTGCCCATGTTGTATAACCTGCACGAAAAACCAGATGCGCAGGAGCAGCGCCGCCGCGCCGTGGCCGCGCTGGAAGCAGTGGGTTTGGGGCAGCGCATGAGCCACCGCCCCAACCAGCTTTCGGGCGGGCAGCAGCAGCGCGTGGCAATTGCCCGCGCCCTGGTCAATCGCCCGCCGCTCATCCTGGCCGACGAGCCAACCGGCAACCTCGATTCCCAATCCAGTCTGGAGATCATGGAAATCCTGCACCGTTTGCACGAGCAGGGCACCACAATTGTGCTGGTGACGCACGAACCGGATGTGGCTGTTCAAGCCCAGCGCATCATCTGCCTGCACGATGGGCGCGTGCTCTCGCATGGGCACGAGGGATTGAGTCCCTGCTTGGAAAGCCGCGAGCGCGCCGCCGCGCAGGCCCTGGAGGCTGCCGAATGAACTTCACCAAGATCGTACGCGTGGCCTGGGATGGCTTGAACCTCAATAAACTGCGCTCGTTCCTGACCACGCTGGGCGTAATCATCGGTGTGGCCTCTGTGATCATCATGCTGTCGGTCAGCGCGGGTGCCGAGGCAGCCATCGCTGAGCAGATCAACTCCCTGGGCGCTAACCTGCTGATCGTCTCGCCGCTGCGCGGTGTGCCGGGTTCGGCGCGCACCTTGATGCTGGATGATGCCACCGCTATCTCCCAGCAGGTAGTGGGCATTGCGGGCGTCTCTGCCGAGCAATCGCCTGCCGCGCAAACCATTAAAGCCAACGCTATCACGCTGGAGGGGATTGCCCTGGTAGGCACCACGGCCGGTTTCCCGGTGGTGCGCGATTATGCCCTGAGCGAAGGGCGTTACTTCACGGCAGAAGAGGATGCCCGCAAGAATAAGCTGGTGGTGCTGGGCGCTGGCCTGGCAACCGATCTGTTTGGCGATCAGAGCGCCCTGGGGCAATCCATCACCATCGGCAGCATGCGCCTGACAGTGATTGGCGTGATGGAGCCCAAGGGGCAGGTGGCAGACGTGGATTACGACGGGCGGGTGTATCTGCCCATCAACCTGGTGCTGGCAAATTTTATGCCTTCGGGGGTGGGGGGCGTCTCCATGCGCCGGGAAACGGTGCGTACGATTTACGTCAAAGTGGAGAGCCAGGAAAAAATGGACAGCGTCATCACCCAGGTGACTGCCTTGTTAGCCAGCCGCCACGAGGTAGGCGCGGATGAGCCTGACTTTACGGTGCAAACCCAGCAGGATGTGATTGCCACCCAAGAGGCCGCTACCGCCGCGTTTCGTGATTTGCTGGCCTGGGTGGCCGGGGTTTCGCTGGTGGTGGGGGGCATTGGCATCATGAACATCATGCTGGTCTCTGTCACCGAGCGGACGCGTGAAATTGGCCTGCGCATGGCGCTGGGGGCGCGTCCGATGGATGTGATGTTGCAGTTTTTAGTGGAGGCGGTCATCCTGAGCCTGGCAGGCGGGCTGGTGGGCGTGCTGGCTGGGGTGGGCGGGTCCTACCTGTTCGCCCAGTTCGGTGCCATGCGCACCGAGCTGGTGCCGGCCTCGATCCCGCTGGCGTTTGGCGCGGCCGCGGCAGTGGGCATTTTCTTTGGCTACTACCCGGCAACCCAGGCCGCTCAACTGGACCCCATCGTGGCTTTACGCCATGAGTAAACGAATTGTTGCACAGGAGAATGAATATGAAAAAACAAAGCATACTTATGATTGTCCTGGCGCTTGTGTTCGGCGCATGCGGCCCGGCATCCACCCCTGAAGCCTCGCTTGTCCCGGATACCCCCGCACCCGCGGCGGTTCTGGATAACCCGGTCACCCCGGCTGCGCCAGCCCCACAGGATGAGGCGCGCGTCACCCTGGATATTACATATGAGAATGCCCTCTCTGAGCGCAATCAGTTGGCCTTGGGCATCCTCCTCCTGCAGGGGAGCGCCAATGCCATCCCAGTGGAGCAGGCGCAAACGCTGCTGCCCTTGTGGCAGTTGCTACTCAACCTGCAGGGGAGCGGCACAGCTGCCGATGCAGAGGTGAGCGCCGTTCTGCAATCCATTGAGGACAGCCTGACGGATGAACAGATGGCTGCCATCCAGGCCATGCAGTTGACCCAGACTGACTTGCAGGAATGGGCCAGCGCCAACGGCGTCACACTGGGCAGCGGTACTGGTACAGGCACGGGCCAGGGGCAAGGCCAGGGCATGTCACCTGAAGCACGCGCCACGCGCCAGGCCGAATCGGGGCGCACGCCGGGCAGCGCCAGCGGCGGCGCATCGACGGCATTGGTATCGGCAGTGATTGCCTACCTCGACCAACTCACCCCATAAAACTACAAGTGGAGATATTTAATGCCGCGCCATCTGGAACTTATTTGGGTCAGATGGCGTGGCCTAAGGCCGTTTTTCCTATGGGTTCTTGCTACTTGACAGGCGTGGTCAGGTAGATGCATAATGGTTTGAGTCGATGGAGGCAATGAGCAAGAACACAACGAATTTTTGGGTTGATGCAGGGTTATTTGCCTTGCTGCTGGTGACCATCCTGGCCGCCACGATCGAGATAGTGCTGCCCTGTTTTGTGCATGTGGCTTTGGGCTTACTGCTCAGTGCGGGTGCCTGGATCCATGTAGCGCTGCATTGGAAATGGATCCAGAACGCGTTCAGCCGTTTTGGGAGCCTGCCATCTCAGGTGCGCACCAATTTCGTGCTCAACCTGGGGCTGTTTTTGGCGTACAGCGCAGCCGGAAGCATGGGCTTGTTCGCCCGATCGCTCATCGGGTTGGGCCCGCTGCGCCATGTGGTGGGTTTTTTCCACGTATTGCTGGTGATGGGCGTGCTTTTATTGCAAATCATTCACCTGGTGCGCCATTGGAAATGGGTCACAGCCACCGCGCGAAAGGCCTTGGAGTTGGCGTAGACAAAGCATGGATCACGGCTGAGCGCCCTGCCCACTGCCTGCCCGATGCTGCTTTGCAGCAGATCGTCACCCTGGGCGTGCCGGAGACCTTCATGCCTGCCTGGGGCGACCGCTTGAGTGAGGTGCAGATCCAGGCCATTGTCGGTTTTATGTGCTCGTGGGAGCCGACCGCACCCGAGGTCGCCCAGCCAGTGCGCGTGCGCGGGCCATGGTGGCAGGGCTGCCCAGTGGCGGGGCAACCACAGTGACCGGCGCAGATGCCGCGCGCCTGTGCAGGATGGCAGCCAAACCCTGATGGAGGCCGGCATTTATCGCCTGACAAGAGTCTTTACATTGCAGCGCTTGTACCTGCCGCTGTTGATGCGCTGAGATTGGACGGGGACTCTCTCGATCAATTTGGTGCGGGCGGTGGTGGTGCGTGTGATGGTTTGACCTTTACGATCTCACCCCTCCGCCGCTACACTGACCCTCCCACTCACCCCTGCAGGTGGCGATATGTGCCAGTTTTAGCCTCGCATTAACTATATATTGTGTTCCCTTGAGATTATATCGCCAGTGCGATGTTGGCAAAAGATTGCTCTGTGGCGGTGTGCATGCGGGTTGTAGGGGGATAACCCGTTCAACTGATTACCGAAAATTGAGTGCGAGTTTTCTGTAAATTAGCGCGATAATCATGTTAAGCGCATTCTGCTAACTCAATTTACAGCCTGGTTTCATTGCACCTGACAATACGATATGCTGGGTGCATTTTGTTTTGGAGGTGGTGAAATGAAAAGAAGATGTTTCCTGATTGTCTTCTCCACCCTGATCTCCATTGTCTTTCTGGGCCTGGTACTGATCCTGGCGCAGAGGGCAAGTCTGGGGGCAGCCCGGGGGGCTGCTCTGGAGCCGGATGCGCTCAGCATCAACGCGATCTCTCCCAATACGGCGCCCAACGACCTGGACACATTGGTTGTGATCACGGGGACAGGATTTGCCCCTGCCCTGACCGTTACCCTGGCTGGCACAGATCTGGTGGAAATGGGTTGGCTAAGCGGTACGGTCATCACTGCCGTGCTCCCCTGGGGGCTGGAGCCAGGTATCTATACCCTTACGGTGCAGAATCCTGGAGGGGAAATTGGGTCTTTTGCGAACGCGTTCACGGTTACTCAGGGGATTGGGGTGTGGAATGCGGGTGAACTGTATGGGGGGGAGTTCATCCAGGTTACTTTCCATCCCACCAATCCAGACATTCTCTACGCTCAGGCGTCGGGTGCTGGCCTGTTCCGCAGCCGCGACCACGGTGAATCCTGGTCGCTGATTTATAATGATGCGCAGATGCGGCTGGCGGTCTCGCCAGCCGCGCCAGATCGGATTTACGTGCAGGCCTATGGTGGTCTCGAACGCTCGGATGACCAGGGCGATACCTGGGTCGCCCTCCAACCGCCCTATTACGAAGAGAATACCGGCTACACACCGCTGCCTCATCCCACCGAGCCGGATACGGTTTATGTGGGCGCTTCATCGCACCTGGATGTTCAGAGGGGGGTATACAAATCCACCGACGCCGGCCAAACCTGGATCACGTTGACCACTGGCCTGACCGACACCCGGGTAACGGCCCTGGCCTTTCACCCTACCAACCCGCTGACGATGTACGCCGGGACGGTCAACGGCCACATTTTCATCTCCAGCGATGGCGGCGAGCACTGGGCGTGGGCCTCCCGGCCGGTTGAGTCCATCCGGGCGCTGGTTGTGGAGCCCTGGGATGATTACTCTGTGTGGGTGGACTGCTCGGTTGGCAACCTTACGGATTATTGCAGCATCCAGCGCAGCTTGAATGTGGATCTGACTCAATGGGAAACGATCAACCCTTCCAGCGGGCCAGCTTTCCAGGGCAATATCAACTTTTCGCCGGTGTACACCGGCACGGTTTACATCGGCTGTGGGGGTGGGCGCGGCTGGCGCACGCTGAATGACGGCCAAACGTGGAGTGAGCTGCCCGTTGAGAACATAGCGCCCATCTGGTTTGCCTTTGACCCAAGCGACCCCGAAACGATCTTTGCTGCGGTGGCGCTGCAGGGGATATATAAAACAACGGATGGTGGGGAAACCTGGGAGATCAAGAACCAGGGCCTGATGGCCATGAAGCCAGTGCAGATAGCGATCGTGCCGGGGCATCCCGATCAAATCTATGCTGCCTTTGATGTATGGGTGGAACTGTTCAAGGGCAGCCAGGGTGGGAGCGTCTGGCAGATCCTGCCCAATGCAGAAACGGCCGGGTTATTCCTGATCGACCCGAATGATCCGCAGCGTATCTACCGTTCTAAGCACACCGAAATGTGTGTCAGTCAGGACGGGGGGCTGACCTGGCCCATTTGCAGCCTGCTGCCGCGCCCAGATTGGTGCCAGAACTGCATTTCTTCCCCCGACGATATGAGAGCCAATCCACACCAGGCGGGGGATCTGCTGGCGGGCATGTCTTTTGTGAATACGGAGAGTCCCCTGTGGCCCTGGCGCGGCGCGTTATACCACAGCCTGGATGCCGGGTTGACCTGGGAGTTGATCACTTCCACGCAGCCGATCAGCCGGGTGATCGATATCGTCTATGCCCCCGATGCGCCGGGGATGATCTTTGTCAGCACGATGGGGAGCGGCATCCTGCGCAGCCCAGATAACGGCCAGACCTGGCAGCGCATCGGCGCGCAATACAGCGGTCTGGATTATACGAATCTGGTTGTCGAGCCGCTCTACCCTTACCGTTTGCTCGCGCCTGGTGGCTATATCAGCAGCGACCACGGCGACACCTGGCAGGAGTTCCAGGTGTCTGGCATCTTGGGCATTACACGCCAGTACATGTTCACGCCGGAGGAGCATCCGGTGTTGTATGGGGCTTCCATCTTTGGCCTGGTGCGCTCCTTCGACCTTGGTCACACCTGGTCACGCATGCCTGGCCCGCTGGGGTATGCCAACATCATCTCCATGGATGCCCAGGCTGCGGATGACCGCGTCATTCTGTATGTGGGAACCACGGGAGGAGCGGTAGAAGTCCCTACATTGTTGAACGCGCAGACACCTTCCCCAATGATCACCGCGGGTGTTTATCGCTACACCATGCGTTCTTATCAGTTGTACTTGCCGATAATATCAAGGGGAAGATAGTCGGCTTTGGACTATAGCAATGCCTGAAAGATAGGCGGGAGAATTTTCTCCCCGCTCGATCGGGATGGTAATGAGCCTGATCGTATCAGGGCGTTTGTTAGCTGGGACGAGGCGGATTATTGGTTTAC
>JAFGBV010000265.1 GCA_016932955.1 Anaerolineales bacterium
CGTCCAGTACATCATCGATGGCAAGCAGTCCATGACCGTCCTCAAGGACGTCCGCACCCTCGTTAGCGATGCCATCGCTGCAGCCATCGCCTATCTCGAAGGCTCAACCCCCGAACAGACCGCCACCTACAACAATGGCAAGATCGATGTCCCCGCCAAGCCGTCTGTGGTCGTCACGGTGGACCAGGCCAATGTCAAGGCTGCCCTGATCGACTCTGGTTACTACGAAGCCAGTGAATTCACCGGCCTTCCATAATATCTTGTAGTTCGTGATTGCAGGAATAGTGATGGCTCGTCCGTCACTATTCCTGCAGTCCATCTGCACTCTGAAAAGCGGAAATGGCGGTCAAGTCGCTCCGACTTCCTTTTTAGCCACTGGCTGCCAAGGCACTGCTCCCGCGAAAACACCTTTTCCAGTATAATTTCTAGGGAGGACGGTGAAACCTATGACAGAAACCACACCCGCCGTCGAAATGCGGAACATCAGGAAGAGCTTTGCTGCTGTCCAGGCTCTGCGTGGGGTAGACCTGGTATTGAACCACGGTGAAGTGTTGGGTTTGGTTGGTGACAACGCTGCCGGCAAATCCACGCTGATGAAGGTCCTCAGCGGCGCCTATATCCCGGATGAAGGACAGATCCTCATTGAGGGGAAGGATGCCCATTTGACCGACCCCTTGCATGCGCGCCGCCTGGGCATCGAGATGGTCTACCAGGACCTGGCTCTTGCCAATAACCTGGACGTGACTGCCAACGTTTTCCTCGGACGAGAAGCGGTCAGCTTCCAGCTCGGCTCGTTCGGTGTACTGGACGGCCGCTATATGGAGAAAGAGGCCCAGCGCTTGCTCGATCGTCTCAAAATTGACATCCCCTCTGTACGCTTGATGGTCGAAAGACTGTCCGGTGGTCAGCGCCAAGCTGTGGCCATTGCCCGCGCAACAGCATTCAATTCCAAGGTCATTATCATGGACGAACCCACAGCCGCCCTGAGCGTCGCAGCCATCAGCAAGGTGCTCGACCTGGTGCGAGAGCTCAAGGCACAGGGCGCTTCGATCATCATCATCAGCCACCGCCTGGAAGATATCTACAGCGTGAGCGACCGGTTAATGGTGATGCGCAACGGTCGCAAGGTTCGAGACGCCGTTATCGACGAAAATATTGATGACTTTCGCGAGCGGGTGGTTGCCTATATGATTGGCGCCCGTGATGACTTTGCCGTCACAGCAGCAGGATAAAACCCATGCGGGGAGGCTCGACATGTCTTTCAAAGATATACTAAAAACGCAGCAACACAATATCCGTGAATACGGCATGTATATTGCCTTTCTCGTGATTGTTATCTTCTTCACCATTACGACCAAAGGCCTGTTTGTCTCGTCGAGGAACATCGGCAATCTGGTGAATGCGATGAGCTATATCGCTGTATTAGCGGTAGGCATGACCCTGGTTATTGTCATCCGCCATATTGATTTATCGGTTGGATATCTTGCAGGTACTCTCGGCGCCATCGCAGCAATCTCCCTTAAGTACTGGCTCCTGCCTGTAGGCGTGACCATACCCCTGATCCTGCTGCTCGGGGTCTTAGCCGGGCTGTTGACTGCTTTCCTGGTAGCGCAGATGAAAATCCCGGCTTTTGTTGCCACACTTGCTGGATGGCTGGGTTACAGGGGTGCCCTGCAGCTTGCTACCAGAAGCACGGGCACGATAATAATTGAGGATGAAGTATTCAATGCTCTGGGCAATGGTTTTATTCCCGATATTCTTGGCATTGGCATTTTGCCAGGTGTGCACAAAGTAACGTTGCTCCTCGGCATATTCGGCATCATTTTATTCATCCTAGGTGAAATCAACAACCGCAAAAAGACCCAGGCTTACCACTTTGAAGTACTGCCAATGAACATGTTCATCGCCAAATTGGTGTTCGTATCGGCTGTGATCGCCGGCATCACCTGGGTGCTCGCCGGATACCAGGGTCTCTCCTGGGCTGCTGTCATCCTATTGATTGTGGTTCTTCTTTATTCTTACATCACCTCCAGGACCGTCATCGGCAGGCATATCTACGCTGTCGGCGGAAACCCAGAGGCAGCTGAGCTGAACGGTATCAGTGTTAAGAAAATTACCTTTTTGGTTTTTGGCTCGATGGGCCTGCTCACCGCCTTGTCGGGCATCCTGTATGCTTCCTGGTTGCGCTCTGCTACGACCATCGCTGGAGCAGGCATGGAATTCGATGCCATCGCTGCAGCTTTTGTCGGTGGTGTCGCCGTAGCCGGCGGTGTCGGCAAGGTTACCGGATCGATCATTGGCGCCTTGGTGATGGCCTCACTGACCAACGGCATGAACCTCTTAGGCTGGGATATCTCCATCCAGTACATCGTCAGAGCGCTTGTGCTCGCAGCTGCAGTCATATTTGATGTCCAAACCCGCAAGGCTGCAAAATAATATCCCCGACTTCACCAATAAGCAAAAATCGCCGGGAAATCCGGCGATTTTGTTATTCTTCCAAGCCGGAGTATAATTCTTTATCATGGACCTCAGCGATTTCCGCCCCCATTCGAAACTCGTCACCAAAACCACCCACACAGAGAAGCCGCGTTTCCCCGCCATCGACGCCCACAACCACCTGGGCGAGGCCTTCGGCGGCGGGTGGGACAAACGCCCGCTGTCGGAGCTGCTCGACCTGCTCGACTCCGCCGGCATCATTCGCTACATCGACCTGGATGGCGGTTGGGGCGAGGCGTTGCTCGATGCCCACCTGGAACACTTCAAACAACCTGCTCCTGAGCGCTTCCAAATCTTCGGCGGTGTAGATTGGGCGCAATGGGCAGAAAAGGGCAATGCCTTCCCTGAGTGGGCCGCTGCTAGGCTCAAGGCGCAAAAAGCGCGTGGCGCGCAAGGCTTGAAGATCTGGAAGGGCTTGGGGTTGCTGGTCAAAGACCACACCGGCAAGCTGGTCGACGTGGACGACCCGCGCCTGGTGCCCATTTGGGAGACCGCCGGTGAGCTTGGCTTGCCGGTCATCATTCATGTTGCTGACCCGGTCGCATTCTTTGACCCCATCGACGAGACCAACGAACGATGGGAAGAGCTGGGCAATCACCCCGATTGGGCTTTCACCAGCCCGCCTTTTCCTCCCTTCCTGCACATCATGGATGGACTGGCCTCACTCGTCACCCGCCACCCTAATACCACCTTCATCGGCGCCCATGTCGGCTGCTACGCCGAGAACCTGGGCTGGGTAGGGGCGCTGCTTGAGCGCTGCCCAAACTTCTACGTGGATATCTCTGCCCGCATTGGCGAATTAGGCCGCCAGCCCTACACAGCCCGGCGCTTCTTCCTCCAATACGCTGACCGCATCCTGTTCGGCTCCGACATGGGTCCCGACCCGGCTTCCTACCGCATCATCTACCGCTTCCTCGAGACCGATGACGAGTACTTCAACTACAACAACGCCCCCATCCCCCTCCAGGGTCGCTGGCACGTTCATGGGCTATATCTGCCAGATGAAGTCTTGGAAAAAGTATATCTGCGCAACGCTGAGCGCATTCTAGCCAGCTATTGAGCCGCACAAATCAAGGTATACGAATGAGCAGTCAGGAAAAGTTTGATATTGAATCTTCTCTCCGCCAGGTGGGTGTATTTAATAACGCCAGCGACGATGACATCCGGACCATCGCACAACTGGGGATTCCGCGCAGCATTGAGCCAGGCAGCTATTTCTTCTTTGAGGGTGATCCCGCCAATTATCTTTACATCTTGTTAAGCGGTCGGGCGAAATTATGCCAGATCACCACCGAAGGACAGCAGGTCAACCTGCGTACCTTGTCGCCCAACCAGTTGTTCGGCGCTATCGGTGCCATCGATGCCCAGGCCACCTATCCGGCCTGCGCCCAGGCGCTGGAAGACAGCACTGCTTTGGCAATCGAAAGCGCCGCCTTCCGTAAACTATTAGAACAAAGACCCCATTTATCCTTTGGCATGATGCGCCTGATGACCGGCTACATCCGCGAAATGCAGTCTCGCTTCAGTGAGCTGGCAACCGCACGTGTAGAACAGCGCATCGCCCGCACGCTGCTGCGCCTGGCTGGGCAGTTGGGGCGCATGGTCGACCAGGGCTTGCTGGTTGAGCTGCCTTTCTCGCGTCAGGAATTGGCTGAAATGAATGGGACAACCCTCTACACCGTCAGCCGCACCCTCAGCGCCTGGGAAAAGACGGGCATGGTGACCACCGGACGCGGGCGGGTGGTGATTACCAATCCGCATGCCTTGGTGAGGTTGGCGGAGGGACTGGAATAACCTGCAGCAAAGCACTTCTCCAGGAGTGTGATCTGACGGCTTGGCTGCCAGATCACACTCCTTTTTTCTTTCTTTGCGCTAGCGCAAAGAACAAATTTGTCTAAGATGATATAAATAGTGCAGATAAACCCAGGAGGTTTGCCATGCAAGCAACAGATACTTTATCATCTGAACATCGCGTGATCGAACGCGTCTTAGCTGCCCTTGAAAAAGCCGCCAATGCGGCTGAGGCGGGAGCCGCCGTGCGGTCTGGTCTCTTCTTGGATGCTGCTGATTTTATCCGCGGCTTCGCCGATGGCTGTCATCATCGCAAAGAGGAGAATGTCCTCTTCGCCACCATGAGTGAGCATGGTGTACCCGTTGAAGGCGGACCAATTGGTGTCATGCTTAACGAACATGAGCTTGGGCGCATGTTCACCCGTGAAATGCGCGCCGGTGCAGAAAATTGGGCAGCCGGAGAGTCGGGTGGGAAAGCGATTGCCATCGCCGCCGCCCGCAAATATGTAATGCTGCTCCGGCAGCATATCGCCAAGGAAGATCAGATCCTTTTCCCAATGGCTGACCGGGCTATCCCCCCAGAAAAGCATGCAGAAGTGTGGCAGGCTTTCGAGAAAGTGGAGCACGAAGAGACTGGCGAAGGCGTTCACGAAAAATACCTGGGCATTGCCGATGCTTTGGAAAAAGAAGCCGATGCTTTGGCCTGACTCATGATATCCTGATTCTCAGCAGGCAGGCTTTAACCATGGAACGCTCAACCAACGCAATCCTCGATCATACCTGGACGGTTGCCCAGGTGCTTTCTACTTATCCCCAGGTAGCACAAGTATTCTTTCATTTGAAAGCGGATTGCGTCGGCTGCGTTTTAAGTCGTTTCTGTACGCTGGAAGAAGTAGCCAGAGCATATGACCTTGAACAAAACCACCTCGTGGAATTAATCTGTCAAACAGTTAATCTATCTTTATCAAAGGAATGAGCCATGAAGAATAGCAAACTCTGGTTAGTGATTGCAATGATCCTCTTGACCCTGCTGGCAGTCGCTTGCAGCAAAGACGAAGAAAAAGCCACAGAAACGGCCGCCTCTGTGCCATCCGGCTTATCCGGCACCGAGCTGGCAGCCTCCGCCATCCAAAAAGGCGGCTGCAGCGGCTGCCATGTGATCCCCGGTATTCCCGGCGCTGTCGGCGCCCTCGGCCCAGACCTCTCGAATATCAGTGATGTTATCCCTCAACGCCTCGAAAGCGGCGATTATACCGGTGAAGCTGAGAACGTTGAGCAGTATCTGCTCGAATCGCTCACTGCCCCAGACGCCTTCATTGCGCCAGAGTGTCCGAGCGGTGACTGCCAGGCCGGGTTGATGCCTGCCTCCATCGGCACAA
>JAFGBV010000266.1 GCA_016932955.1 Anaerolineales bacterium
CCACGCGCAGCTTGGCGGCATTGGTCAGCGGCTCGGTTTCATCGACCAGTGCAAATAGTTCCAGATCCTGGTTGGTGCCATCGCCAATGGCTGACAGGGTGTACTGCGTATCTGCTGCCAAGTCAAAGGTGCCGCTGATTGCTACGCTGCCCAGGATATCTGGGATGATCTCAATCAGATATTCACCCGGGGCAAAATCTAATTCTGCGACAGTCTCGCCGAACTCGAAGCCGGTGAGTGCATCTGCGCCATTGACCCGAACCGTCACTGCAGTATCAGCCTGGTCGGGGGCAAAGGGTGCAAAATGAGCAACATTGACAATTGCATTGGCGTTAGTGTTTTGCAAATCCGAAGTGGGCGGGAAACCGTTGGCTGCAATAGCCGGGATAGTGCTGCCAATCAGCAGGCTGGCAGCGGCAAACAGGGTTACAAAATACTTGTATACAGTTTTCATCTTCATTTCCTTTCTTTAGGTTAGTTTGCGGCGCATCGTTTAATTTGGTAATATGCACCCTTATTGTCCATATATTATCATGATATCAAGATATTATCAATATTGTGTCTATATAAAATCCATAAAATGAGAGTTTTCTAATCATTGAAAGCAAACCTCCCCCGTCTGGCACGGGGGAGGTTTGGGGGTAGCCAGAAAAGGCTCGGGCTGCAGCCTGAGCCTTTTCTGGCTACCAGACGGCAATAGCGCTACGATGATTAGTCGTTGCTGCCAGCTAGGCAGGTGAGGGTATGGGTAATGCCTGGGATCGGTTGAATGCTAATATTGATGATATTGCTCAGGTGGTTGATATCTGTGGCTTTCACGATGGCGATGGCATCATAAGGGCCAAAAGTGGTATGGGCTTCTAGAACCCCTTCAACTTTTGCCAGTTGGCGCACTACATCGCGCACTTCACCCGTGCGAATATTGATCAAAACGAAGGCTTTCATCAATTCAATTCTTCCTTTCTATAATCATTGCTTATGCATTAATCCTGGTTGCGCAGGAAGATTGCCCAATAGATTGAGGCAACCAACACAGCGCCGCCAATGACGTTGCCAATCGTGACCGGTAGCAGGTTGTTGAGCAAGAAGGTGCCCCAATTGAGCCCTTCCACGCTGACGCCAAGGGTGGCTGCTTTTTCGATAAAAGCCGGATCGAAATCCTTGATGAATAACGCCACAGGGATGAAGTACATATTGGCAACACTGTGCTCAAAGCCAGCCGCCACAAAAGCCGTAATGGGGAAGATGATCGCAGCGATTTTATCAATCGTACTGCGTGCACTAAATGTCATCCAAACCGCCAGGCACACCAGTGCATTGCACAAGATGCCCAACGCGATTGCCTCCACGAACCCAAGGTGGACTTTGCTGTGAGCAATCTTGAGCGCGGTCACGCCTACATTCGGTGTTCCGAAGGTGTACTGCTTGCTAAAAAATACCACCAGCGCGGTGAAGACTGATCCGACGAAATTGCCCAGATAAACGATCAGCCAATTCCGCAGCAAAGCCAGTGTGGTCACCTTGCGGCTTGCCCATGCCATCACAATGAGATTGTTGCCGGTGAAGAGCTCGGCGCCGCCAACAACCACCAGGATCAGACCCAGGCAGAAAGCCAGGCCGGTGAGCAGGCGAGTGACCCCGTATGGCAGGCTTGTCAGCAGGCTGGTAGCCCCATCTGGCGTGGTGGAAGCCATTGTTCCTGCGTTGACGGTGGTTGCAAAAATCGCCCCCAGTGCGATAAAAGCGCCTGCCAAGACAGCCAGCATGAACATGGTCAATGCAGGCATCTCAGCCTTGCGCACGCCAAGGTACTCAGCGCGTCGTGCCATCTCTGCGGGTAACAGTGCATCAATCCGAATTTCAGTAGTCATAGATAGTTCACTCCTACAATTACTTATGTTATCTCATGTTACTTGCTCTCTGTCTTATTGGCAAGTGACAAAAATCACTAGCTACACCCTGACACAGGTTGTAGATAAATTTCCTGTGAATGCTATAAAATTTTCTATTCCCTGTGGTAAACTATACGCTTGGGTCTCTGACCGATATCGAATCTATTCAGGATTGTCCTGATAATTAATTTTTACCTGGAGGAAAAAATGGCTGATAAGAAATGGGTTTACTTATTTGAAGAGGTTAATGAAGCCGAAGCATACGCTGGCAACTGGGAGGGGGTGCGCGCCTTGCTGGGGGGGAAGGGTTCCGGACTTGCAGATATGACCCGCGCTCATGTGCCGGTTCCGCCTGGCTTTACTGTCACGACCGAGGCTTGTAATGCATACCAGGCGCAGGGCGTTTTCCCGCCTGGGATGTGGGAGCAAGAACTTGAAGCTCTAAAACAGGTGGAGGACAAGACTGGCAAAAAATTTGGCGATCCCACCAATCCCTTGCTTGTTTCTTGCCGTTCAGGTGCGAAGTTCTCCATGCCTGGCATGATGGATACCGTGCTCAATATCGGTCTGAACGATCAAACTGCTGAGGGAATGGTCAAACTGTCCGGCGATGCTCGTTTTGTTTATGACTCCTTCCGCCGCCTGGTTGAAATGTTTGGTACGGTGGTGCTGGGCATCGCGGATGAGGCTTTTGAAGAGCCGCTGAAGAAACACAAGGCCAAGAAAGGGTATAAGCTGGATACGGAGATGACGGCTGAGGATTGGAAGGTGATCACTCAGGAATTTAAGGCTGTGGTGAAGAAAGAAAAAGGCTTTGATTTCCCCCAGGATCCTTTCAAGCAACTTGAGCTGGCGACCGAAGCGGTGTTCAAATCGTGGAATGGCAAACGGGCGGTGGATTATCGCCGCGCCACCAATATTCCTGATGATCTGGGGACAGCCGTCAATATTCAAACGATGGTTTTTGGAAACATGGGGAACACTTCTGGAACGGGTGTAGCCTTCACCCGCGATCCCTCCACTGGCGAGAATATCATGTTCGGAGATTACCTGCTCAATGCCCAGGGCGAGGATGTGGTGGCGGGAATCCGCAACACAGAGAAGATCGCTCACCTGGTCAAGGATATGCCGGATGTCTACAGCCAATTTATGAGCATCACAGCCAGTCTGGAGCAGCATTACCGCGAAATGCAGGATGTGGAATTCACCATCGAGCGTGGCAAGTTGTGGATGCTGCAGACCCGTAATGGGAAGCGCACTGCCAAGGCAGCGGTCACGATCGCTGTGGATATGGCGAACGAAAGCCTGATTGGCAGGGAAGAGGCTGTGCTGCGCGTAACCCCTGAGCAGGTGGACACGCTGCTACACCCGCAGTTCGATGCGAATGTAAAGAAAGATGCCCAGAAGGGCGGTCGGCAGTTTGCCAAGGGTGTGAATGCCTCCCCCGGCGCGGCTGTGGGACAGATCTATTTTGATGCCGATATGGCAGAGAAAATGGCCAAGGAACACAAGCAAGATGTGATCATGGTGCGTCCATTTACCAAACCAGATGACGTGCATGGGATGATCGCAGCCAAAGGTATCTTGACCAGTGAGGGTGGTGCCACCTCCCATGCTGCTGTGGTCGCTCGCCAGTTTGGTGTGCCTTGCGTGGTGGGTGCCTCTTCTGTCAAGATCGACCTGGAAAAGCGCGAGATGGAATCGAGTGGAACCGTGATTAAAGAAGGCGAGTGGATCTCGGTCGATGGTACAACGGGTGAAGTCTTTGTTGGGCAGATTCCCACTTTTGCCCCCAGCCTGGAGGAGCAAACAGACTTGTTGACCCTGCTCACCTGGGCTGATGAAATCTCTGCCCGTCCAGACATCCGCACGCTTTCGAATGGCCAGAAGACGCGCGGTTTGCAGGTCTGGGCAAACGCCGATTACCCCAAAGATGCGCGCCGCGCACGCTCTTATGGTGCAGTGGGGATTGGGCTATGCCGCACCGAGCACATGTTCTTTGAGCCTGAGCGCTTGCCGACGGTGCAGCGCATGATTCTCGCTAAGACTCCTCAGGAACGCGAAGCCGCGCTGGATGAATTACTGCCGTTCCAGCGCTCGGATTTCGAAGGCTTGTTTGAGGCGATGAATGGTTACCCGGTGATTATTCGCCTGATCGACCCGCCGCTGCACGAGTTCATGCCGGATGAGGAGAAGCTCTTGGAAGAGATCATCACCATGCGCGTGAAAGGTGAGACGAAGGGCTTGAAAGAGAAAGAAGACCTTCTGACAGCGATCCGCTCGATGCACGAGAGCAATCCCATGATGGGTCTGCGTGGCGTGCGTTTGAGCATTTACATGCCGCAGATCGTTGAGATGCAGGTGCGGGCAATCTTTGAGGCTGCTGCAAACCAGACGCTGAAGGGCGTGGTGGTAAAACCCGAAGTGATGATCCCACTTACCGGCACAGTTGCTGAGCTGAAGTGGATCCAGCCGCGCCTGGAACGGATTGCTTCTGCCGTCATGGAGGAGAAGAAAGTGACCTTTGCCTACAAGTTTGGCACGATGATCGAAATCCCCCGCGCGGCTGTAACCGCAGCGGAGATTGCCGAATTGGCCGAGTTCTTCTCCTTTGGCACCAACGATCTGACCCAAATGACATTTGGTTACAGCCGAGATGATGCCGAGCGTAACTTCCTTGTTCTGTATGTGGAACAGGGCATTCTGCCCAAGAATCCCTTCCAAACATTGGATCGTGGCGGGGTGGGGCGACTGATGCAGATGGCTGTGGAAGATGGACGTAAAACCCGTCCGGACCTCGAAGTAGGTATTTGTGGTGAGCATGGTGGTGACCCGGACTCGATCGAGTTTTGCCACATGGTGGGCAATAACTATGTTTCTTGCTCGCCCTTCCGTGTCCCAATCGCACGCCTGGCTGCGGCGCACTCCGCGCTTAAGCATGCTGGCACGCAGCTTGCTGAAGATAAATAGAAAAACATCGAATCAAAAACGAGCGGCTACTACCTGCCGCTCGTTTTTGATTCGATGATGATTATTCTTAGAGCTTCAATTCGCCACGAGCAAAGGCAGCCCCTTTGCGAATAGCCTCGATGTTGCCTGGCAAAAAGCGGCGGTGGCGTTCTGGCAGGTGATTGTGCAGCGATTGCTCAACTGCTTCCAGCGTCAGAATCGGCATCTTCTGCAGCAGTGCTCCTAATGCCACCATATTGATCAATCGGCGGTTGCCGATTTCCTCCGCAATCTCCTGGGCAGGGATCATCAGCCAATCGATATCGTTACGCTGTGGATCGCGGTTGACCATGGATGAGTTGACGATCAGAACCCCTCCAACAGCCACAAGAGGTTCGTATTTATCCAGAGAAGGCAGATTGAAGACAACAGCTGCACGGGGGTTCTTGACCGTGGGCGAGCCTATTTCTTCATCTGCCACAATGACGGTGCAATTGGCGGTGCCGCCGCGCATTTCAGGGCCATAGGATGGCATCCAGGTGACTGCTTTACCCGCATCCATGCCGGTGAAGGCAAGGATCTGCCCGGCAAATAGAGCGCCCTGCCCCCCAAATCCAGAGAAGACAACTTCGTTTTGCATTTGCTAATCTCCCTCCGCTTAGAACTTTAACCCTTCCAGGGCTGGGTTAACCTTGTAATCTCCAATGGGGAAATATGGGATCATGTGCTCTTCAAGCCAGATGGTGGCCTCGTGAGGTGTCATACCCCAGTTGGTGGGGCAGGTAGAAAGTAGCTCCACCATGGCAAAGCCCAGGCCGCGTTTCTGGGTTTCAAAGGCCATGCGGATGGCTTTCTTAGCCATGCGGATATTCTTTGGATCATGCAGACTACGCCGCACGATGTAACCAGCGCCATCCATCTTCGCCAGCACTTCTGACATGCGCAGCGGGATACCCTGGCTTTCTACATCGCGACCGTTGGGCGAGGAGGTGGTTTTCATCCCAGCCAGGGTAGTAGGCGCCATCTGCCCGCCGGTCATGCCGTAAATGGCATTGTTGATAAAAATGGTGGTGATGTTTTCGCCACGCCCGGCAACATGCATGATCTCAGACATCCCGATGGATGCCAGGTCGCCATCACCCTGGTAGGTGAAGACAAAACGGTCAGGCAGAACACGCTTGATGCCAGTTGCCATGGCAGGGGCTCGACCATGGGCAGCCTCGACAAAGTCACACTCAAAGTAATAGTAGGCAAACACAGAACAGCCCACCGGCGCAACGCCAATCGTTTCTCCGACGATTCCCATCTCATCCAGTACCTCTGCAACGAGCCGGTGAGCAATCCCATGCGTGCAGCCGGGGCAGTAGTGCATAGGGGTATCGGTGAGAGCAGATGGGCGGATGTATACGGTTTCGACTTTCTTTTCTTCCACTGTGGTATCCATGAATAATACCTCTCCTTGTTCTCAGTCGAGCGAAATCACGCCATCATTCAAGCGCTGCAGCCAGCGCTGCCGCGGATCGCCGCCCAGATTCTTCGGCTCTTTCACCAGGCGGTTGATTTCGCTAAGGATTTCATCCGGATAAGGCACAATACCGCCAGCACGACCGAAAAATTCAACCGGCACGCGATCTTTGACTGCAAGGCGTACGTCATCGAGCATTTGCCCGGTGTTCATCTCAACCACCAGAATACCCTTTGTTTGCTTGGATAATTCTTCCACCAGGTCAAAGGGATAGGGGCTGACGGTGATCGGTCGCAGCAAGCCAATCTTGATTCCCTGAGCGCGGGCAGTACGAACGGCGGTCAGGGCTACGCGCCCGGCAGTGCCAAAGCCAATCACCACATATTCTGCGTCATCGAGGTAGTATTCCTTATAACGCAACTCGTTAGCCTGGATCTCATACCAGCGATTGATGGTCTTAATGTTATAGCGCTCTTGGTCTGGTGGGTCGATGTAAATTGAGGATAGAACCCGTTGCTTTCTGCCTTTTGCACCTGTGGTGGCGTAATCTGGCGCTATGGTGCGCACGGGGCGCATTTCTGGGAACTCGGCGGGCTCCATCATTTGGCCTATGCTGCCGTCGGCCATCACGATCGTAATACAGCGATACTTGTCTGCCAGGTCAAATGCCAATATGGTCAGATCAATCGCTTCCTGCACACTGGCTGGGGCAAGGACGATAGGGTGATAATCCCCGTGCCCGCCGCCGTGCACGATTTGGTTGTAATCGCCTTGCGAGGGGGCAATATTGCCCAGGCCAGGCCCACCGCGCACCACGTCGATCAGCACACAGGGTAATTCGGTGCCAGCGATATAGGAAAGTCCTTCCATCATCAGGCTTACACCTGGGCTGGAAGATGAGCTCATCACGCGCACCCCTGCGCAAGCCGCGCCGTACACCATATTCACAGCGGCCACTTCGCTCTCGGCCTGCAGGAAAGTGCGGCCCAGTTCAGGCATGCGATGCGACATCCATTCCAGGATTTCTGTTTGGGGTGTGATTGGATACCCAAAATATGCCTGGCAGCCTGCGCGTACAGCGGCCTCTGCCATGGCCAAATTACCTTCGAGAAGTTCCTTAGCCATGAAGAATCTCCTAAGTCGATGCAGGGCTGGCTGCTTTGACGGTCTTTTCTCGGTAAACGGTGATTGCTGCCTCTGGGCACATCAGTGCGCAAATTCCGCAGCCTGTGCAGCCATCACCGGTGAGCATGACCGGATGGTAGCCTTTAGGTGTCAGGCTTTCCATATCCAGTGCCAACACATGCTGCGGGCATTCGCTGACGCAAAGCTCACAGCCTTTGCAAAACAACTCGTTGACTTCGATCCATCCCTTTACGGGCATTGCATAACCTCCTGTTTGACAAGATGGACAATTTGGATAGTTTCAACCTTTATTATCTTTAACTTTGGTGTTTTTGCTAGTGTATACTGTCATACAATGCCTTGGTCAATTGACACTATTCAAAGTCTGACTGGCTGACGCTACGCGTGGGCAACTATCCATGGGAAAGTGGAGGATAGTGACACTTACGCTGAACAATTAGCTGGTGTTAATTTCGTTGAACAATAACGCAGTGGCATTTTTGTGGTGTTTTTGTGGTTGACAGGGAAAGTTAACCCTATTATAATTCACCCCGCACTGCCCCGGCAGCTATTTGCTGGGGCTATATCTTGTCAAAAGTTGTTGGGAGAATCCCCAACACATCATATCCCCAACTTCCCCGGATGTCGGCGGAACGGCAGGTATAGAGGCCTTTCTTGCTGTGGGTAGTGTCTCAAAGACGCAGGCGATCTGGTGAAGTGAAGATTGGAGAAAAATATTATGAAGTACGCCATTGTTGAGGACGGCGGGAAGCAGTTTCGCGCTGTCGAAGGCGAGACGATCGATGTAGATCGTTACTTGGCAGAAATCGGCGAAGAGATCGACCTGGAGCATGTGCTCTTGGTTCGAGATGGCGATGATGTCAAAGTCGGTAGCCCCTTTGTTGAAGGTGCCCGGGTTTCAGCAACGATAGTCTCCCAGGTAAAAGGTCCCAAAATAATCGTTTTCAAATATAAACCCAAGAAGCGCTATCGTGTCAAAAGCGGTCATCGCCAGCAATATACTCGCTTACGTATTGACTCGATTGCCCAGGAGTAGGAGGTTGATATGGCTCACAAGAAAGGTGGCGGCTCCAGCCGCAATGGTCGTGATAGTCAGTCGCAGCGATTGGGCGTAAAGAAGTTTGGCGGCGAATACGTGCTTTCCGGGAATATCCTGGTTCGCCAGCGCGGCACACGCATTAAGCCAGGTCGTAATGTTGGGGTTGGTAAGGACGATACATTGTTTGCAATGGCAGATGGATTTGTAGTTTACGAGATCATCCGTGATAACCGCCGCTGTGTGCATGTTGAACCCGCTGAGCAACCCCAGCGAGCTTAGCTCGAGCTGTCCATAAAGGAATTAAGGATCATGAAACAAGGTATTCATCCCACATATTATCCAGAAGCCACAGTGATCTGTGCGTGTGGTAACACCTGGAAAACCGGCTCTACGGTGAAGGAAATCCGCACAGATGTGTGCTCCAAATGTCATCCCTTCTTTACCGGTGAGCAGCGCATCGTTGATACCGAGGGCCAGGTTGACCGCTTCTATAAGCGTCTACAGGCGCGCGAGCAGTATCTGAGTGATATTGAGGCACGCGAGGCAGCCCGCACTTCCCCGGATCGTCCCATTGTGGAGTTGGAATTAGGTTCCCGCCCCACCGAGGCTCTTGCCAAGGCAAATATCACCACGGTTGGCGATATCATCGCATTGCTTGCCAAAGGCGAATCAGCCGTTCTGGCAGTGGATGGCTTCGGACGCAAATCCCTGGCTGATCTGAAGAAGCGCCTGCGCCAGTTAGGTTACGAATTGCCAGAAGCCGCAGCAGAAATTGTGGTTTAGGGTTTCCAACCCCTTCATTCTGCGATAAACTTACAGGCAGACGCCAGGCGCGTCTGCCTGTTATATTGTGAGAGTTCTACCTGAAAACACAGTTTCAGGGAATATAATCTATCTTGGGTAGAGGTGCATTATGAAGCATCACACTGGCTCTGTGGAAGTGATTACAGGCTCCATGTTTTGTGGGAAAACCGATGAGTTGATTCGCCGCCTGCGCAGGGCAACGATTGCCCGACAGAAAGTGCAGGTTTTCAAACCGGAGATCGATAATCGTTACGCCGAACGAAAAGTAACCTCTCATGCAGGCAATGATTTTGAAGCCATTCCTATCAAGAACGCTGGCGAAATCCTTGAGCACCTGGACAAGGACACAACGGTTGTGGCCATTGACGAAGCGCAATTCTTTGATGATCAGGTGATCTCTCTGGTTCAGGAATTGGCTAGCCGTGACCTACGGGTCATTGTGGCTGGATTGGACATGGATTTCCGCGGTGAACCATTTGGGCCTATGCCGGTGTTGATTGCCCAGGCTGAACGGGTAGACAAGCTACAGGCGATCTGCATGACCTGTGGAGAGCCGGCTTCCCGAACCCAGCGCTTGGTGAATGGACATCCAGCCCATTATCACGATCCGGTAGTGATCGTTGGCGCCTCAGAGTTATATGAAGCGCGCTGCCGTAAGCACCATGAGGTACCAAAGGATTGAAGATGCAACACTACCACGAATTCTTAGCTGAAATTTTGGTTTCTGAAGAGGAAATCCAGCGCCGCGTTGCGGAGTTGGGTGCAGAAATTAGCCGGGATTACCTCGGAAAAGATCTGTTATTGATCTGCATCCTGCGTGGGGGCGTGCTTTTCCTGGCGGACCTGATGCGCCAAATCACAATACCCCACATGCTGGATTTTATGTCGGTTTCCTCTTATGGTGTGGGTGCGCGCCGCTCCAGCGGGCAATCGCGCATCACTTTGGATGTCAATACGGATATCCGCAACCGCCATGTGCTCCTGGTGGAGGATATCGTCGACTCGGGCTATACCATCAAATCGGTTATAGACCTGCTTGCCTCGCGGCAACCGCTCAGTGTGAAGGTCTGTGCGCTGCTGGACAAGGCTGAACGCCGTGAAGTGGAAGTGCCCATTCATTACCGCGGATTTGTGATACCGGACAAATTTGTCTTTGGATATGGATTGGATGCTGATGAATATTATCGCAGCCTGCCCTTCATTGGCGTTCTAGATACCTCGCACTACCAACCACCTGACTGATCGAATGCCGCGCACGCCACGCAAACCAGCGGAAAGTTCAGATGCCCTGGCGCGCTATGCGGGTCGCTGGGTGGCATTACTGGGTAACCGTGTGGTAGGCCAGGGAGGCACGCCAGAGCAAGCTTACCAGGCCGCCCGCCAACTGCGTTTCAAGGAAATTCCTCAAGTGAAATATATCCCTGCTTCGCAACCTTTTTCCTTCCATTCTCTCCTTGCATCTGTGGCCCAGGGGTTTCCGGCCGATGTTCCCGTTTACCTGGTCGGCGGCGCAGTTCGCGACGCACTGCGAGGACGCATAGCGCATGATCTGGATTTTGTTTTGGTTGGTGATGTGATGGCTCTTGCCCGCCGCCTGGGCGATCAGATTGGCGCAGCCTATTATCCTTTGGACGAGAAACGCCAATATGCACGCCTTGTTTTGCAGGTGCCTGCTGAGGGCCGTTTTATGCTTGATTTTGCGCCGCTGGAGGGGGAAGATCTAGAAAGCGACCTGCGCGCTCGCGATTTCACCATCAATGCCATCGCAGTAGACCTGCGTGACCAGCGGGCTTTGCTGGATCCCCTGGGTGGGGCGGCAGACCTGGCGGCAAAACGGCTGCGCGCCTGCTCGCCTGATGCCTTCCTCGCTGACCCGTTGCGCATCTTGCGGGCTGTACGCCTGGCGGCAGCTTTTGATCTCAGGATCTTGCCCGATACATTACGCTTGATGCGCCAGGCTGTGAGAGGCCTGGAAGGAATCTCGCCAGAGAGGTTGCGAGATGAACTCTTCCGCATCCTGGATGGCTCTCGGCCTACCAC
>JAFGBV010000041.1 GCA_016932955.1 Anaerolineales bacterium
GCCTGCTGCCATTTGTTGACCTGGTTTTGTTTGACATTAAACTACTGGATGCTGCGCTGCACCAACAACACACCGGCGTTACGAATGAGCGCATCTTAGAGAACCTACTCTACATCAAGGACTACATTCGACGTCCAGAGCATTCTATCGACTTGTGGATCCGTACCCCGCTCATCCCCGGTGCCACAACCGGCGACGCGAATCTTCTCGGCATTGGCAGTTACCTGGCTGAACATGTGGATGGCCTGCTCACTCGCTGGGAATTATGCGCCTTCAACAACCTGTGCCGAGAGCAGTACAAGCGCCTGGGGTTGGAATGGGCTTATGCCCAGACCCCGCTCATGTCTGCTGAGGAGCTGGCGCATTGCGCACAGGTCGCCAAATCCTCCGGCATCACCCCTGAGCTGGTGCACGCCACCGGCGCCACCCGCTTCATCGAGACAGAATAGGAGTTCATCATGGCAAATCTTACCTCGTTTTCCGAAGCCGACATCCAATCCACCCAACCAGCCTTAAAGGTTGGATTGCTCGCCACGGTCACCCCAGATGGGCTGCCGCACGTCACACTGCTTTCATCGCTGATGGCTTGCAGCCCCACCCAATTATCCTTTGGTCAGTTCACCGAGGGATTTTCCAAGCAGCACATCTTGAGTAGTCCCAAAACAGGTTTCCTTATCATGAGCCTGGACAAGAACCTGTGGCGCGGCAAAGCCAGTTTCACCCACTCGACTCGAGAGGGCAAGGAATACGACTTCTACAACAATGTGCCCATGTTCCGCTACAACGCCTATTTTGGTATTCACACAGTCTATTATATGGACCTCATCTCGCAGACCGGCAAGACAGCCTTGCCGATGAACCAGGTGATCTTCGCCGCTATCCAGAGCATGCTGGCACGCACCCTGGGGAAGAAGCCGGGTCAGGTTAATGTGCTCAACGTCTGGACGCGCGCCTTGCTGAACAAGCTCGACAGCCTCAAGTTTTTAGCTTACGTCGATCCGGATGGCTACCCGGTCATCATCCCCGCCATCCAGACTCAGAGCCTGGATGCCCAACACGTGCTCTTCTCGACCTCGGTCTATAGCGAAGAATTGAAAGCCATCCCGGCAGGAGCAGAGATGGCGGTCTTTGCCATGTCCCTCTCGATGGAAGATGTGCTGTTACGCGGTAAGTATCACGGCATCCGCCGCCTGGGCGGCGTGAAGAGTGGCGTGGTGGAAATCGATTGGGTCTATAACCCCATGCCGCCCGTCCAGGGGCAGGTCTATCCGGCGACCAGCTTGAATCCGGTTAACGAATTTTAAGTTTTACCCGTACGAACAGCAGTAATCGGCGATTCCCTCCAGGTGCAGCTTGAAGGATGAGTTGGCTGGCACCTGGAAAGACTGCCCGGCTGTGAAGGTCTGCCAGTCGCTTGCTCCAGGCAGCAGCACCTTCATCTCGCCATTGAGCAGTTCCATGACCTCCGCCGCGCCGGTGTTGAATTCATAATCGCCCGGCAGCATGAAACCCAGCGTCTTGCGCGTCCCGTCCGCAAAAAGCACGTTGCGGCTGGTCACCTTGCCCTCGAAGTACACATTGGCTTTCTTGATCACGGTCACGTTCTCGAAACGGTCGTCAGACATGCTCTGCCTCCAAAATTGGCTGTTTAAATAATAAAACAGGCGCCCGGATGGGGGCGCCTGTTGATATCTACTTGGTGATCAGCGTCAAATTGCCTGCTGCCATGGTGACGATGATCTTGATCGTTGGCCCGCTGCCGTCCAGCGTGTAGCTGGTGCCGTTCTCTTCCCATTCACCACTGGCGCTCACGTTGCTTAAGCCGCCGTCGAACTCAAGCCGTGCTGAGAAGCCCTCCGGGATGATGATGGTGATCGTGCTCATACCCGATTCGATATCCACCGTCATATCTTGCTGCAACTCGCCGCTGAAGTCCAGCGTGTAGCTGCCAGCTCCGGCGCGGAAGGTCATGGTGTCAATATTGGCGTTCGCCAGACCATCAATGCTGACGGTTGAAGCACCGGTGTTATATTCGAACAGGCTCATTTCAGCCTGGTTCGGCTCGGAGAACGACAGGTTTACATCCGATGCGCCGTCAGCGATGGACAACCGCTCCAGACTCAGCCCGCCGAACTCGTAGTTCCCTGAATAAGCACCAGCCTGGATGCGCAGATCCATCGGCACGTTCCCAAGCTGCAAGTCCCACTCGTTGATGACGGTGTCTTTGAAATTCGGGATGCCGTGCATGTTCAAGTCGCCTTGCGTGATGCGCACCGTGTTCCCGCTGGTGGTCACCTCTGGCTTGAAATCTGTCACGTTATAGGCTGCGGTGCCCGATACAAGCAGTTCCTCAGCACCTGGCGATAGAGCTAACTCGCCTCCTGCAAACGAAAATTTCAGGTCGGTGACCACTTGAGTGTCCTCGGGTAAGGGCACATTGATCTCATCGGTCTGCGTCGGGCCAGTCTTCACTTCCTCCGGCAGGTCGATGTTGATCCCGCACGCCATGCTGACCAGCGCCAGGACCAAAATTGCGATAAAAATGGGTTTGCGGTTCTTCATATTTCTCTCTCCTACATGTGTTAGTAGAAGCCCTGCGAAGCAGACCCTAAAGGTTTTACATCAATGGGTCAAACAAAACCGTTAGGGTCTCATTGGCCTTCGCAAGACTCCCCGTTTGATGTTCTATTTCAGTATACGCTATAGTTTCTAATCGGTTGCACGTCTCGGCGTCTAACGAACGGGCTTCGCAATGACCAGGCGGATCACCAGCCCATATAGTGCATATACCATGCCAATAAAGATCAGCAGAAATTTCACCAGCGCGCATACTGCCGATAGCATCGCCCAACCAGACCCCCCAATTCCAAATAACAGCGCGGTAAGCGCAATGTTCTCCACATAATCAAACCCTGCCGCCTGCCACAGCCCCCAGGCCAGACCATTACCCAGCCCTGCCAGCGGCCATCTGCGTCTCTGCAATACGCTGCCCGCCAGCAGGCAGCCCAACCCAATGGCGCTTGAGTAGACCAGTGGAAAGATGAAATCTAATCCCTGGATGAAGGCTGCCCGGATTTGACCAGGCGCTCCCCATGACTCCAGAATTGCCTGTGCATTGTGCGCCGTGGTGGCAAATTCAAAGGAGACGATCCCATAAGGCGCCGCTGCAGTGTTCAGCGGTGCACCGATCCAATTCATCACCGCCATCAACAGCAATGTGCCAACCAGCAGCGGGATGAAGTACTTTGTGCGCTGCTCGGGTTCGATGCGTTCGATTGGATGTCTCATCTTTATTCTTTCCTCCCTGCTCATGCCCCACCCCCAACCCTCCTATATGGCTGCCTGCACCGGGTAGGTATAGCCATCCTGGATTGACTGGTTGTGGCGCAGGTGGCTCAACACGTACTGACCGCAGTTACTGCCGATGTGGTTCTCCTCGACCTCGCCGATGCTGAGGATCACCTGGTAGCCGGCCTCACGCAGCGCCAGGACTATCGTATCTTCCTGCGTCTGCCAGGGGTCGATCTGGCTAACCAGCCCGTTGCTCTGTGCCCGGTGGGTGGGGTTGAGCGGGGTGATCTTGATCAGGAATTTCTGCGGGTCGAAGTGCTGTAGCAGCACACTTGCCTCCAGCGGGTTTCCCTGTGCGAGGGCAAAGTTCAACGTGATCTTGCGGTCGCCGGGTGCGTAAAAACGCTCTCCATAAGCCGCCATTTGGGCAAAGCTCCACTTCTTCACCGGGATGATCTCATCTCGCAGCCGCTCATCCGTGGTATGGATTGAAAACTGGAATTGGAAGCGCCCGCCCGCATACTGCGCCTCTTTGATTTCCGCCAGCCGGTTGAAAAATCCCTCGGCGCTGCGCGGTGCAATCGTGGAGATAGATGGCATAAAGCCGGGAACCTCGTAGCGCCGTGGCATTTCTTCGAGCACCGACAGTACAGCCGGATTCAAGGCCGGCTCGCCCATGCGCGCAAATTGGATTTTGAATTTCTCGACCGGCACGCAACCATCCGGGTAGCGCTTGCGGATCAGGAAATCGATCTGGGCAAAGATTTCTTCCTTGCTCAGCTTTCCCTCATAGAAACCACCCGCGTCGCACATCGCGCAGCCCACCGGGCAGCCAAACATGGTGGAGACCA
>JAFGBV010000267.1 GCA_016932955.1 Anaerolineales bacterium
TCTGTACTGGGGGTGTAACTCACCGGTATTTGCGGCGTCACCACCACTGTCACCACAACTGGGGGTGGGGTATCTTGCGTGGTTGAACTTCCGGGGATAATGCTCTGGCATGCCAAACTGGCCAGCAATAGCACCACCACTAACAATAAGATGCGAGTTCGATTCTTCTTCATGAATACCTCCTTCATGACTCGTGTAACTTTCCTTGGTTCCACCATGATTCTGAGAAACCTGGATACAGTATAGCCCATAATGTTAAGAAAATTGTAAATGAAATATAGAGATAAGGTTAGAAAACGCTTAACCAACGATCGTGGTAGAATGAAACCCGTTCAGGAGATCTCGAATGACCCTTACCCGCATAGAACATGACCTGCTCGGCGAGCGCGCGGTGCTCGCTGAGCGCTATTATGGCGTCCAGACCCTACGCGCCATTGAAAATTTTAATATCACGGGTATTCCAATCTCTCATTACCCCAATTTTATCAACTCTCTGGCCTATATCAAAAAAGCAGCAGCTCTGGCCAACCAGGAATTGGGATTGCTAGAAGTAGAAAAAGCCGAGGCCATCACCGCTGCTTGTGATCGCATCCTGGCTGGCGAATTTCACGGTGAGTTTGTGGTGGATGTCATTCAGGGCGGGGCAGGCACCTCGACCAATATGAATGCCAATGAGGTTGTCGCAAACCTGGCCCTGGAGTTCCTTGGACAGCCCAAAGGGCGTTACGAGATCATTCACCCGCTTAACCATGTCAATATGTCACAATCTACCAACGATGTCTACCCAACTGCTCTTCGTCTGACGCTCAGCCGCGAGCTGGATACGCTGGTGATCCGTATGGGGCAGCTCGCTCAATCCTTACAGGGGAAAGCGGTTGAGTTTGGTGATGTAATCAAGATGGGACGCACTCAACTGCAGGATGCTGTACCGATGACCTTGGGCCAGGAGTTCCAGGCCTATGCTATCATGGTACGGGAAGATATCCAGCGCGTCTGTGAGGCCCAGTTATTGATCCGCGAGATCAACATGGGCGCTACCGCCATCGGCACCGGGTTAAACGCCCATCCCGATTACGCACGCGTGGTGACCGAAAAGCTGCGCCTGCTCAGTGGGATCGACGTGGTCATGTCTGAGAATCTGGTAGAAGCCACCCAGGATACGGGCGCATATGTCCAGCTATCAGGTGTGCTCAAGCGGGTAGCTACCAAAATTTCCAAGATCTGCAATGACTTGCGCCTGCTATCTTCTGGTCCACGCGCTGGGCTGGGAGAGATCAACCTGCCGCGCATGGCTCCTGGCTCCTCGATCATGCCAGGTAAGGTAAACCCGATTATCCCGGAGGTGGTCAATCAGGTGGCTTTCGATGTGATCGGTAGCGACATGACTGTGACCATGGCTGCCCATGCCGGGCAGCTCGAGCTGAATGTGATGGAGCCAGTCATTGCCCACGCCCTGTTCCGCTCGATCGATATGCTGGGTCGGGCCTGTCAAACCCTGGCTGAGCGCTGTGTGGATGGCATCACTGCCAACCGTGAGCACTGCCGGGTGATGGTGGAGCGCAGCATCGGACTGGTCACCGCCCTCAACCCAATCCTGGGCTACGATCGTTCCACGGAAATTGCCAATGAAGCCCTGCAGACCGGGAGGGCAGTGGTTGATATCGTCCTGGAGAAGGGATATCTGAGCAAAGCCGAGCTGGATGACCTGCTCTCGCCAGAGAATATGACCCGCCCGCGCTATCTACACCCCCGCTGACCTGACCCGGGAGCTGTAGAAGAGTCATTTTTTGTGAGCGCATCAATGCGATTTTGCTGATCCAAGAAGGATACTAACGCCTGCCCGAAACAGGATCGTAACCAATGACAGACAAACGTGCAGACTTGATGGCCTCACGGCTCTATGAAACGGAAAAAGATCTCTTGCAGATGCAAGCGCTACTGATGGAGGCGCGTGCGCAGACCGATGACTGGCGCTACGCACATATCGGTGATCTGTTGTTTTGGTTCTTTATGGTGGCTTGCCACTTGAACCCGAAAGAACACATTCGTCTCTGGCATGATGGCAATAAGCTGGTTGGATACGCAATATTGGGCGAAGACCCATCTTTTGACTGCCAGGTACTACCGGACTATACCTGGCTCGGTATCGAAGAAGAGGCGCTAGAGTGGGCAGAAAGCCGTATCGCCGAACTCCGGAATACCGATGCACAACGATGGGGCGGCCAATTGGTGTCCGGATCGAGGCAGGATGACGCGAAACGGATCGTTTTCCTGGAACAGCATGGGTTCTATCTCGGCGGCGAGTTTTCCGAAGTGAATATGCTGTGTGCTTTGGATGGGCGCATTCCCGAATCCATAGTGCCAGCTGGATACCAGGTGCGTACCGTGGCGAAGACGGCGGCGGAGTACAATCGGGGTGAGCTTTCAAACCGCGCCGAAGCTCAGCGCGATGTGTGGCGCCCGTGGACAGTTGGCAATGTCAACGATGAAGATTATGCGTATTTCATGAGTTTGCCCGGTTACGATAGTGAACTTGATGTGGTTGCGGTCGCGCCGGATGGCGTGATTGCCGCGTATGTGAATGGCTGGATTGACCCGGTCAATAAGATTGGTGATTTTGGCCCGTTGGGTGCGCGCCCAGCATACCGCCGGCAGGGCCTGACTCGCGCGGTGTTGCTCGAATGTTTACGCCGGATGCAGGAGCGTGGCATGAACCGCGTCAGCGTTTCCACCGGAGTTTTGAATATCCCCGCAATCCGACTCTACGAAGGGGTTGGGTTCAAAATCGTGAACAAGTATCTCGAGTATGTGAAAGCAAATTAATGAGGGTCAAAACAGGCCAATCGAATGAGCCAACGCATTTCATCAGGTTAGGAGAATCATGATGTCGAACAAAATTCTTGTTACTTATGCCAGCCGGTTTGGCGCCACCGCTGGCGTGGCCGAAGCCATCGGCAAAACTCTGATCGAGCTTGGCGCGCAGGTAGATGTGTTGCCGATGGAAGCAGTGACTGATATCTCACCCTACCAGGCAGTTGTAGCCGGCAGCGCCATCAATGGCGGGGCCTGGCTGCCGGAAGCGATGCAATTCGTTCAAGCCCACCAAGCAGAAATGAGGCAGCGTCCTTTTGCCGCCTTCCTGGTATGTATGACGCTGGCAATGAAAAACGCGGACCAGTACCGTAGTCACGTATCCGCTTGGTTAGATCCAGTTCGGGCAGTGGTGCGACCGGTCAGCGAGGGCCAGTTTTCCGGGGTGCTGGATATCGCTAAAATTCCTTCTTTCAGTGACCGGCTGAAGTTCCGCCTGAGCGTGCTATTTGGCGTCTGGAAAGAGGGCGACCATCGAGACTGGAATGCTATCCACGCCTGGGCGGCGACATTGAAACCACTCCTGAATGCCTGACGAGCGGACCACCTAGTTTAGAAACAAGATCTCTTATGGATCACCTGTTACAAGACTGGTGTTTTCATACCTGGAACACAGATTAGCGAGGCAGACTTCGTTCCCTGGCTGGGTTAGGGATGGCTTAGATACGCAAGAAACATGGGAGACTGTAATGACTGAGGTATCCATACAAACACTTCAAGTTTCATGTATCCAGATGCACTGGGCAAAGCCAATCGAATTCAACCTTCAAAAAACTCTGCATTACATTAAAGAAGCAGCCGTTGATGGCAGCCGAGTAGTGCTATTCCCTGAAGCTAATTTGACAAGTTACTATTTTCCTTATCTTGTTACCCTATCATCGAAGGCTATTGATTCGGCACTTAATGAGGTTCGTGATGCTGCTTTCCAAAATGATATCTGGGTGATTGTCGGCACGATTCAAGGTAAACCTACTCAGATGTTGAATATAGCCCACGTGATCGACCCTGATGGCAATATCGTACATGCATATGCCAAGATCCACATGGCCGGTCGGGATGAAAAACAATATTGCCGTGGGGGTGACAAACTTTCCTTATTTTCAATTGATGGCGTTTGGTGTACATTGGTGATCTGCCGGGATGGCAGGCATCCAGAGTTGTACCGCATTCCAGCAATGGCTGGAGCGCAGATTCTCTTTCAA
>JAFGBV010000042.1 GCA_016932955.1 Anaerolineales bacterium
CACCAGCTGTATAGACCAGGTCGTCAAGTTGTAGCGTGGCGGGGTCTATTTTTTGGTGGCGTACCTCCCGACAGCGTATACACTGGCAACGCGTACCACGTCTTTTCAGTTCTGCCTGGACATCCAGACGCAGGCTGGTGCGTTTATTTCCCTCTACTACATTTACGGAAGGAATATCTCGGATAACGCGGTTCACCCGGCAGTAGCGTGGGATGGTCGGTTTGATGTCGGCGATCAGCCCCAAGAGTTCTGAGGTCGAATAGGGCGTGTACTCGCCCCTCTGCCAGTAGTGATACAGTTCGGCATTGGCGAGTAACTGGGTGGGGTAGATCTTGATCTCATCCGGGCAGAGATCCTGCCACAGACGGGGAAAATCTAACCTATCTGACTCCAATGTTGCACCTAGCAGGTTGGGCATCCAATGCAGAACAATTTTGAAGCCTGCCGCGCGCAGAAGTGCTACTGCCTGGTGAGAGTCTGCCACCGTGTGGCCGCGACAGTTCAATTCAAGAATGTGGTCATCCAGGTTTTGCACGCCCATTTGCACCTTGGTCACCCCCAGCTTGCGCAGCCAGGCCAGTTCTTTTCGTGTGATCTCGTCCGGACGGGTCTCGATCACCAGGCCAACATTGCGAGCTGGAGCAGTTTCATTGGAATGATGAGCAGCCTCAAGACTGTCAGCTAGGCTCCCGTTCATAGCCTCAAAACAGCGCTGAATGAACCATTGTTGATAGTCCTTGCGATAAGCACTCCAGGTACCGCCCAAGATCAGCAACTCAATCTTATCGGTTGGGTGACCGACTGCCTGCAATGCACTAATGCGCGAGCTTACTTGACCATAAGGATCATATTTATGCTCGAGGCCACGCCGTGCTCCTGGTTCATCTGGCAGGTAGCTCTTTGGCATGCGCACATCTGTCGGGCAGAAGATGCACTTGGCAGGACAGGGGTATGGTTTGGTGAGCACCGTGACAGTGGTCACGCCCGAGAGCGTGCGCACCGGCTTCATCCGAATACGCGCTAATAAGGCTGGGTCCGGCTGCCATGCACCGCTCTCGGTGAGCTGGCGATAAGCTGCCACCAGAGCATGTTTTGCCAGGTAACCGCCCTGCGGTCCAGGGTAACGGCGCACAGCCTGGTCAACTGATTTGCCGGCCCGTACCTCTTCAAGGATGCGCTGTGCCAGAGTCAGCATCTCGGGCGTATATTCACGTGCCTTCCACCAATCATCACGATTCATGGTCATCTTTACCAGTCCAATGCGGTTAGTCAGGCGCTTCGCGCTATAATTCAACCATGCAAACTAAAACCATTGCGCGCCTGATTGACCTTAATCGTCAATTTTACCAGACCTTTGCGCTCCAATTTTCTGCCACGCGCCGGCGTTTACAGCCAGGGGTGCAGCGTGTGATTGAGAGCCTGCCTCCAGCAGCAAACCTTCTAGACTTAGGCTGCGGCAACGGCGAGTTGGCCTGTGAGTTGCTGCGCCGTGACTACTCTGGTGGTTATATGGGGCTTGATTTCAGCCAGGAATTGTTGCAGCAGGCGCGTACCATTCTTGGCGAGCAAGAGCATCATGGATATGAGTTTCAACAAGCCGATCTGACTATGCCTGATTGGGAGCAAATCTTGCAAGGTTATCACCCGCAGATAATCCTGGCATTTGCTGTTTTGCACCATATTCCAGGGGCTGGACGACGTCGAGAGTTGATATGCACCGTGCGACGGTTGCTGCCGTCTGATGGGCAATTCATCTTTTCGGTGTGGCAGTTCCTCAGCAGCCCACGCCTGATGAAGCGCATCCAACCCTGGGAGGTCGTCGGTTTAAATGCATCAGAGGTTGATGAGGGCGATTACCTGCTTGACTGGCGGCATGGCGGGCATGGTCTGCGTTATGTGCATCACTTCAACCAGGCAGAACTGCTTGCCCTGGCAGATGAAACCGGTTTTGAATTGAGCCAGGCATTCATGGCGGACGGCGAAAATGGAAAATTGGGGCTGTATCAAGTTTGGACTTTATGCTAGTATTAAGCCTATGAAAATTCTCATTATCTCCGATATCCATGCTAACCTGACCGCGCTGGAAGCCGTCCTGGCTGACGCCGGTACGGTGGATTCTGTTTGGTGTCTGGGCGATTTGGTCGGCTATGGCCCAGATCCTAATGAATGTGTTGAAAGGGTCGCCGGACTGCCGCACCTGGCCTGTGTCCTGGGCAACCATGATGCAGCTTCCCTGCAGCAAATTGAAGTTGACACGTTCAATCCGGAAGCACGCACTGCCATCTTGTGGACCCAGCAAAAATTACGTGCAGACAATGTGACTTTTCTGGAGAACCTGCCAGAAATGCAGACATTCGATTTATTTACCCTCGTACATGGCAGTCCACGCCAACCAGTATGGGAATACCTGCTGGACACTCGCACTGCTACGATCAACTTCGATTATTTCACTACACCCTACTGTCTGGTCGGACATACTCACCTACCGATGATGTATTATCTTTCTGAGGATTTGGTTTCAGCACGTCTAATCATCCCAGAAGATACCACCCAGCTTGCGCTAGCGCCGCGGGCAATTTTGAACCCGGGCTCCGTGGGGCAGCCACGCGACCGTGATCCGCGGGCAGCTTTTGCTTTATTGGATATCGCAGAAAATACCTGGGAATGGCGGCGGGTCGCTTATGATATCCCGGCTGTACAGGAGCGCATGCGGGAAGCTAATCTCCCCGAACGGCATATCCTGCGCCTGTCTGCAGGTTGGTGATCCAGAAATACACCCAGGAACTTATTGCCATCAGCCTGCGTCTGTAATTTAGCCCGATATGAGGAGGAGAGTCCGTGAACAGGAAAATTGTATTGTCACTGGCAGTTCTCAGTTTCGTACTGACAGCTTGTGCACAAATCCGAAGTTTAGAGCGAGAGTTTGCGCCCTCTGGCGCTGCTCCACAAGCAATGGAGGAATATGCTGGAGAGGGGACACAAGGTTACGATACAGCAAATGCTCATTATGCTGAAGGAATATCCCCCACCACGGAACGCATGGTCATCAAAGACGCGCAGATCAGCCTGGCAGTTGATGACCCGGAAGCTTCAGCGGAACGCATTCAGCTTATGACGGAGGAGATGGGTGGATTTGTCGTCACGCTACAAATGTATCAGATCACGCTGGACAACGGCGCAAAAGTACCGCAAGGAAGTATTACTGTGCGAGTACCGGCTGAAAGGTTGAGCGAGGCACTTGAGCAGATTAAAGCTGAGACCAGCCAGCCCGTGCTGAATGAAAATATCAACAGTCAGGATGTCACGGCGGAATATACCGATTTGAGCTCCAAGCTACGTAACCTGGAAGCCGCTGAAGAACAACTGCAGGAAATCATGGACGAGGCTACCAAGACCGAGGATGTGCTAGCAGTATATAGCCAACTGGTCTCTACGCGTGAGCAGATCGAATTGATTAAAGGGCAAATGCAATATTATGAGCAGTCTGCCGCGCTGTCATCTGTGCAGGTGCAGCTGTACACTAACGAGGCGGTACAGCCATTGAGTATCGGCGGATGGCAACCGGTGGGAGTTGCTAAGGATGCTATCCAAACCCTGATCAATACGCTCAAGTGGCTGGCAAACGCGGTTATCTGGATTGTGTTGTTTGTCTTGCCGACTGCCATCTGTGTCTTTGG
>JAFGBV010000268.1 GCA_016932955.1 Anaerolineales bacterium
AGCAGTGGTCAATGTCGCCCACTTCGCACCCTTTGCCCCAGCCCTGGACGCCACCTCTGTCTCCGTTTACCTGAATGGCACTGAAGCGATTACCGACTTCGTATACGGCGAAATCGTCCCTGGCGTCGAGCTTTTGGTGGGTGAGTACCTGGTGGAGATCGTTCCTACCGGCACCACAACCCCCGCAATCACCGGCACCTTCATGCTGGATGATATGCAGTACACCCTGTCAGCCATTGGCGATGGCGTGAATCAACCCTTGGAACTGTTTGCACTGGTTGATGAAACCGAGATGGCAATGGCAAGCAGCCCGAATGCGGATATGGCAAAGCTGCGCATTGCCCACCTGGCGCCTTGGGCTTCTGGTGAGGCACTGGTTGACATCTGCACCGACAGTGGAACGGCTATCCTCAACAATGTTGGTTACAAGGATTTCACCGATCCTTACCTGGAGCTGGAGTCCGGCAAGTACGATCTGTTGATTGCCGTGGCAGGCACAGATTGTGGCACAGTTGCGCTGGATATTCCTGCAATATTCCTGCGTGACGGAACGATAACGGATGTGTTCGCAATTGGTGGCGCCAATGAGTATCCCCTGGAGGTCACCAGCATCACCGGAATCACACTGATTAGATACACCGTCCTACCATTTGTGATGAAATAAATACCCCCTTTCCCCGTAATCCCTCCCCCGTCTGGCACGGGGGAGGTTTTCATTCATCCGCTAAGAATTTTCGCTTCCACTCGTATAGCTTATTCAGCGCTTCAATGGGGGAAAGCGCGTTTACATCGACAGCTTTCAGTTCCTGGAGAATAGGATTGGTTTCAGGGAACAGAGCAAGTTGACGCGGGGTATCCGGGTCGATCCGCACAGCCTTCCCGGAAGATTTTTCTAACTGGCGCAGGATCTCCTCTGCCCGCCCAACCACCGGACGCGGCAGCCCGGCTAACTGACCGACATGGATGCCATAGGAACGGTCAGCACCTCCAGGGATGATCTTGTGCAGAAACACGACCTGCCCGCCCGTCTCACTGACCGCGACATTGAAATTGCGCACGCCTGGCAAAAGGTCTGCCAGTTGGGTCAGCTCATGATAATGGGTGGCGAATAGTGTTTTCGCGCGCAAGCCAGGGTGGTTATGGATATATTCCACCACAGCCCAGGCGATCGAGACGCCATCATAGGTGCTGGTGCCGCGTCCAATCTCATCCAGGATGAGCAGGCTGCGTTGTGTGGCATGGTGGAGGATATTGGCTGTCTCCACCATCTCTACCATAAAGGTGGACTGTCCAGAATGGATCTCATCCTGAGCACCAATTCGGGTAAAAATACGATCCACAATCCCAATTTGAGCAGATTGGGCAGGAACATAACTGCCCATTTGCGCCATCAGCACAATGAGCGCCACCTGACGTAAATAGGTGGATTTGCCGCTCATATTTGGCCCGGTAATGATTCTCACCCGTTCGCCCTCTTCAAACCAGGCATCGTTGGGCACAAAGCGCTCTCCACTCAGGGTATGTTCCACCACCGGGTGCCTGCCATCACGAATTTCCAGCACATCATCTTCCACCACCTGCGGGCAAACATAGTTACCCAGTGCAGCAACTTCAGCCAGGGCTGCCAACACATCCAGTTCAGCCAGGCAGCGGGCAGTGGTCAACATTTTCTCCGCGGAGGTTGCCAGGCGCTCGCAAAGTTCATGGAATAGACGCGTCTCAAGCTCGTGAATGCGCTCTTCTGCGTTGAGTACCAGCGACTCGTATTCCTTCATCTCTGGGGTGATATAGCGCTCTGCATTGACCAGCGTCTGCTTGCGAATATATTCATCTGGGATCATGCCAGTATGGGAATGGGTTACCTCAATGTAATACCCGAACACCTTGTTGTACCCCACCTTCAGAGACTTGATCCCCGTGTGCTCACGCTCAATAGCCTCCAGGTTGGCAATCCACTCGCGCGCATGGCGCGAGCGCTCAATCACACCATCCAGCTCCGCTGAATATCCACTGCGAATCACGCCTGTATTTTGCAATGTAGCGGGGGGATCATCTGCCACAGCCGTCTCCAGAATCGCCAATTCATCTTGGCAAAGGTCAAAGCCTGCCAGGATTCGCGCGTGAGGGCCTTCCTGTGGCAACAGGCTATGTAAACCAGGTAAACGCTGGAGTGTGCTGCGCAGTCCCACCAGATCGCGCGGTTGCGCAGTCCCCCCGGCAATGCGGGTGGTCAGGCGCTCCAGGTCGCCAAGCATTTTCAGGGCAGCACGCAGCTCAGCGCGCATCATCCCATTTTCGAAGAAAAATCCCACACCAGTTTGACGCTGGCGGATTCGATCCACATCCAATAAGGGCTTGCTCACCCACTGGCGAATCAAGCGCTTGCCCATCGGTGAAACAACCATGTTCAATTCCCCCAGCAGAGAACCCCGCTCGCTGCTACTGCGGATGGTTTCCATCAGCTCCAGATTGCGGCGTGTGGCGGCATCCAGGGTCATAAATTCAGATAGCGAGTAGGTGCTCAGGCTGCCGAGCAGCTTAAGTGCGGCAGGCTGGGTCTCTGCAAGGTATTGAACGATTACGCCAGCCGCACGCACTGCCAGCGGCATGCCGTGCAGCCCAAATCCATCCAATGAGGCCACACTAAAATGCTGGAGCAGTTGCTCCTGGCAACGCCCCGGCTCAAAACGCCAGGCAGGCCAGGCAGTGGTATGGCCGGGGAGGTTATTGGGTAGCTCAATAGTATCAGGATGGAGCGTCTCTGCAGGGTGCAAGCGCGCCAACTCCGTGCGTAGCGCAGCGCGGATATCAGCCCCTTGTAGCTCAGTCGCAGCAAATTCTCCCGTGGTTATATCGACGTAGGCAACTCCAGCGCGCTCTTCTTGCACCAGGATGCTCGCCAGGTAGTTGTTGGCATCCGATGGCAGCAGGCCCGGCTCCACCAGCGTGCCGGGCGTGACCACGCGCACCACCTTGCGTGGGAACAATCCTTTTACCGGTTGGTCGCCTACCTGCTCACAAATGGCGACATGGAAACCGCGCTCGATCAACCGCGAAAGATAATTCTCCACTGCATGGTGCGGGATGCCTGCCATGGGTACCCGCGCCCCCTTGGCAACATTGCGAGAGGTCAGGACAATATCCAGCTCGCGCGAGGCGACTTCCGCATCCTGGTCAAAGGTCTCATAAAAATCTCCCAGACGAAAGAAGAGGATCGCCTGTGGATACTGGCGTTTTATTTCCAGGTATTGTTTACGGATGGGTGTAATATCGTCTACTTTGGACATGAATCACGGACCTTTCCCACAGCCATCGCCAAAAACACTCGGCAGAAATAACCGCCACACCATTCTATATGTTGCGCGCTATTTCGGCAAGGGAGGCGCAGGCGAATGTTGCTATTTGGCAAATTCATCTGCAAACAGATTGTCATTTTGGCAATCTGCGAATATAATTACGCTACCATATATTCGACGAAAGGAGCAAATCTTATGGCAAGCGTTACGTATGATCATGTCTACAAGCGGTTTGGCGATGTTATTGCGGTCAATGACCTGAACATCACCATAGCAGACAAGGAATTTCTCGTTTTGGTTGGGCCTTCTGGCTGCGGGAAAACAACCGCGCTGCGATGCCTGGCCGGGCTGGAAGAAATCAGCGAGGGGAAGATCATGATCGCCGACCGCGTCGTCAACGACGTGGCCCCGAAAGATCGCGATATTGCAATGGTCTTCCAGTCCTACGCTCTCTATCCGCACATGAGCGTGTATGACAACATGGCTTTCGGGCTGAAACTGCGCAAGGTACCCAAAGATGAGATCAAGCGCAGAGTGGAGGCAGCGGCAGCAATTTTGGGTATTGAGGGCCTCCTGGACCGCAAACCCCGCCAGCTTTCGGGCGGCCAGAGGCAGCGCGTGGCAGTCGGACGGGCTATCGTGCGCGAGCCTAAGGTTTTCTTGTTCGACGAGCCCCTATCCAACCTGGATGCCAAACTGCGCGTGGAGACCCGCGCGAACATCAGCAAGCTGCACCAGCAACTGCAGACCACCTTCATTTACGTGACCCACGACCAGGTGGAGGCGATGACCATGGCCTCCCGCATTGCGGTGATCAATAAGGGTATTTTGCAGCAAATCGACACGCCGCAGAGCCTATATGACCGCCCAGATAACCTATTCGTGGCGGGCTTCATCGGTTCTCCCGCAATGAACTTCTTCAAAACCAAGCTGGAGCGCGGCGATGGCAAACTCTTCATCAATGGAGGCTCCTTCCGCGTTGAAGTGCCCGGCGACCGTGTCAATACCTACATGAAATATGCGGACAAGCCAGTGATCATGGGCATCCGCCCCGAAAATATCCATGATCCTCAGTATCAGCCAGCGAACATCTTCCCACAGCCCGTAGAAGGGACTGTAGATGTGACTGAGCTGATGGGGAACGAAATCTTCCTGTACATGACCAGCGGCGAACACGCATTTGTCGCCCGGGTTGACCCACGCACCAAAGTAGCGATGGGTGAAAAGACCCAGGTGGCCTTCAACATGGGCAATATGCATCTGTTCGACCCGGACACTGAGCAGGCAATTCGCTAGGAGAATCCTGCATCACCAAACGATCAAACACCTCTCCATGAGGTTGCCGTTCCCCAGAAAAATCTCTCTGGGGAGGTGTTTGGTTTATCAACCTATATCCATGATAAGAAAGTAGTAAATACACAATGGAATCAAAATATACACTGGTACTTTTACGGCACGGGCAAAGCATCTGGAATCTTGAAAACCGTTTCACCGGCTGGACAGATGTAGATCTGAGCGAGCAAGGTGAAAAAGAAGCGCATGATTCCGGGCGTTTGCTGAAAGAAGGGGGCTATACCTTCGATATCGCATACACCTCCGTTCTCAAGCGGGCGGTCAAAACACTGTGGATTGTCTTGGAGGAGATGGATTTACATTGGATCCCAGTCGTGCGTGCCTGGCAACTCAATGAGCGCCATTATGGTGCGTTACAGGGCTTGAACAAGGGTGAGATGGCAGCCAAGTTCGGTGAGGAACAGGTGCAAATCTGGCGGCGCAGTTTCGATATCCAGCCTCCCGCCCTTGAACTAGATGACCCACGCCACCCTCGTTTCGACCCGCGTTATGCTGCACTGACTGAAAGCGAGACACCAAGCACGGAATGCTTGAAGGACACAATAAACCGCATGATGCCTTACTGGCACAGCACCCTTGCTCCAGTCGTTAGCTCTGGTAAGCGCGTGCTGATCGCTGCGCACGGAAATAGCCTGCGTGCACTGGTGAAATATCTGGATAATATCTCAGATGCTGACATTGTCGGCTTGAACATCCCCACCGGTGTGCCGTTAGTGTATGAACTGGATAAAGACCTCCGCCCGGTCAAAAGCTATTACCTGGGCGACCCAGAAGCCATTCGCAAGGCCGCCGAGGCGGTTGCCAACCAGGGGAAGGCCCGTTAATTCAATATACCAAACAATGATACCAATGCGTATCTCCAAAGGAGGAGGAAAATTAACCGATACCACTTACCAAACGATAAACATTCGCTAAACTGCCAACTATGACAACCGAGAATCATCATCAAAAGGAGAGAAGAATTATGCGCACTACTCGAAAATTGGGCATGGCTTTCTTTGCCCTGGCAATTGTAATCAGCATCTTGGCCTGCGGTGGGAGCGCCGAGCCCACTCCGACCAATCCACCACCACCTACCAACACGGTTCCACCCCCGCCACCCACCGACACACCCCTCCCCCCACCTACCGAAGCCCCACCTCCCACCGAACCGCCTGCTCCTACTGAAGCACCTCCACCCACCGAAGACACTGGGGGCGGCGTCGCTCCTAATCGCGTTGCCGGGCAGATCAACGTGATCGAAGTCAATGGCTACAAGGATTCTTGGGATGACTGGCACATTGTCGGCCTGATCAGCAATGACACCGACCGCTTCGTCAACGATATCGAAGTGGAAGTGGAAATCTTCGATGCCAGTGAAAACTCGCTATTTGTGGATACCACCTACACCGCCCTGTACTCACTCGCGCCGGGTGAGATCACACCCTTCGAGTTGTATGTCTACGAAGACCTGACCGACCCCGACCACTTTGTCGCTTCGATCACAGGTAATGGTACATCCAGCGCCGAGCGCGGCACTGTGGATATCCAGAACGTCACCCTGTGGCTGGATGAATTCGATGACATCCATCTCGTTGGCGAACTGGTCAATAACTCCAGCGATATCATCAACATGAGCGGTTTGGCCGCTGCCATGTTCGATGACGCCGGCGCACTGGCGACCGTCGATACAGTCAACGCCATGATTCGCTACCTGGAACCCGGTGACAGCGGCCCCTTCCGCATCACCATCGATGCCCCCGAAGATCAGGCTGCTTCCCTCACTGACTATACCATCTACACCGATGCTCAAATCACCGATGCAACCGACAAATACGATCTGACGCTTTCTGAAGAGCATTATGATTACGTGGATGCCTACGATAATTTCCACCTGGTGGGCTCTGTCACCAACAACAGCGATCAGCTCATGAATGTTTCACTGGTAGCCGGTCTATATGATGATGCGGGTAACGTTGTCGATGCAGCCACCGCTTCGCTGCCGGTATACTCGCTGGCTCCCGGCGAGACGATGGGCTATGACTTCGATTTCTGGGGCCCGGTCAACTATGCTGCCGGTGCATACGATGCCGCGACGGAGTATAACGTGCAGATCGACTGGTACTGGACCTGGGATACCACCACCGAGCTGGTTGACCTGACCACGGTCGAAGACACCAATACCTTCGATTCCTACTCCGGTACGTTCAACGGCAAGGTTTCCAACTCGACCGGCGCCGAGATCGAAAGCGCCACCGTGATCGTCTCGATTTATGACAAGGCTACCGGACAACTGGTTGCTGTGTCTTACGACTGGCTCTTCGATCCCATTCCCAATGGCGGAACTGGCGATTACGAAGTCTATGTTGATATCCCCGATGGGTTCGCGATCGAAAATTACGAATATGTGATCACCGTCAAAGGCGAAAAGTAACCCCCCTTTTACGGCGAGAAGCAAGCTGCAAAGAATCATTATGCACGAATAAGGTTGACCCGACGCCTGTGCGCCGGGTCAACCTTATTATTATGGATTCTACTATTGGCTAATACTCGTACAACAACCAGGATACGAGGTTATAGATGAAAGTAATGCGTACATCATCCGGCAAACGATAGAGGGCGAAAGCGCCCAAAACGTAGCGCCCGTAAGTATCGTCGCTGGCGATCAACACTGGTGTGCCCGCACTGGGGCTGGTTGGCCCGCGTGAGAGCACGATCGAGGTGGTTTCATCTAGCGTGAAATCTTCTTCGCTGATCACCAGGCTTTCCACGCCGCTCAGTGATTCCAGAAGTGTAAGTGGTTCCTCAGGGAAACCATAAGCCAGCGGGTGTTCGGTGTCCACCAGCTCGAGATCGTACAGCGGCGCAGGCAGCGTTGCCAGCATAAAAGAAGGCAGCAACGCCTGGTCACCCAGGATAGCCATACTACCCTCGAAGCTGAAGATTACATCCAAAACATCCATATCTGTATCATCAGCCGCGTAGTCGCCCGAGTCGTAGATCACCGCATCATAACCATCCAGATCACTCTCACTGGGAATTCCATCCAGGTTGGTAGACCAGATCGTTACTGTATAATACGGGCTGAGCAGTTCTTCCAGCTCAGTCTGGCTGGTTTGAACGCCGATCGCGCCATCATCATTGGAAAGGATAAACACGCTCGACACATCATAGTAGTAATCATCGTCTGTGCCGCTATCGTCCCAGTAGTCATCATCCTCATGGCTTGTATCTCCCTGAGATGTGCACACGTAAATCGTCTCAGTATTGGCGCAATCTACCAAGTCCTGATCGGAAAGCCGTTCTACTGCCACGCGCACAGCCGCCTCGTCCCAGGCCAGCACCACCAAGACAACCCGGGAATCAACATCCCCAACAAGGAACAAGGCCGTATCTGGCGCCAAAAAAGTTCCCAGCTCCGGCACCGCCACCGTATCCTGAGGTGGTTCTTCATCTTCCTCGTCCAGACCACTATCACTTTCTTCCTGGCTGGGCAGATCTATAACAATCCCAGCCTCATCCAGGTATGCTTGCACAGTATCCAATGCATCGAATGTGCCAAAGTACAGTACATCATGGTCAGCATCAGGCTCACTGCGCAGGGTCACCTCAATTCCTGCCTGATCCAGGGAATATTGCAGCGTCTCCTGCAGTGACAGCCACTCTGTGTCCAGCGGTTCATCCGTTGTTTTAACCAGATCTACCGGGCCATCAAACAGGTAGGGGAAATCCTGCAAATCCCACTGGCGTTGTGCACCCACCATCCAATCGGCAATGTTGCTCAAGAAATGATCGTTATCAGCAATCGTATGGTATGGGGTGGTCATCAGGGTCATATCACCCAGCGCAAGTACGCGTCCCTCAGCGGTAAGAATGCCAGCAGCCAGATTTTCCTCCCCCGTACGTACATTAGAATGCGTTTGCGCATCACCCGCCAGGATCACCTCTCCCGGCCCTTCCAGTGAGTGCGTGGCATTCAGAATGATCGTTTCCAGGCCTTGGGTAAGCGCCTGACCTTCAGCAAACCCGCTGATACTCACATTGCGATAGTTGCCTGCGTTTTCTTCCAGGTTATACAGGTAATCGTCAAAATAGACAATTCCGAAAGCCTGCGAGATGCTGTTCACGGAAGGGATAGCGCTGACCGGGAAGAATACCGAAAAGAGATCATAGGAATCGGCGTAAGCCGGGCGGGTTGGGTCCGCAGCAATGAGCACATGCCCGCCATCCTGTACAAATGCCAAGACAGCATCCACTTCTTCCTCGTAAAACTCATAGGCTGGCGCAACTACCACATAAGCAACCGCCCCGCGCAGGCTCTGTTCCAGGGTGGTGGAATAACCATCATAGGTTTCAATGCTCACGCCGCGCGCTGCCAGCCGATCGCGCAGGGGGGTCAGATCATCGATCAAGAGGTTATTATCGTGTGCCAGGTCGAGCACCACGCGCCCTTCTGCCTGGACGGGTGTGTCCTCATAAAGAGTATAAGTTACCTCTGGCAGGCGTATCTGGCTATCTTGAACCTCGGGAATCTCGCCGGGGTCGTAGCGAGTAAAATTAAGCCACAGCCATCTTCCAGCAATTGGAAGCCCGATCAAAAGCAAAAACAAGAGGATTTTCGCCATCGTCTTCATTTCTCACCCCTCAGGATTAGATCATATAACAGATAGATACCCGGCGGCAGGGTGCGCTCCCCGGTCAGCGGGTCTGCTGCACCTGACCAGGTCAACTCCCCGTAATAATACTTCTCCAGGAACGCATCCAGCACCGTCTCTTCCAGATCTACCACATCATATTCCCGCAAACCCGCCAGCTCGGCGGCTTTCGCAACTGCTTCGCTCTGGCTGCCCAGCGCATCGATCATACCCATGCTAAGCGCATTCCGTCCGGGGTACGCCAGCCCTTGAGAGAGTTCAACCGGTGTGATGACCAGGCGTGAGCCTCGTTGGGTTACCACGGTGGCAAGAAATTCTTGCTTGATGCCCTCGATCTCGCGCAGGAATGCCTGATCGTTGCTGGCTGTGAGCTTGAACGGACCGCTGGCAAGCACCACATCGTTAACGCCGATGTTGTAAGGAAAATACCCCCACACGCCAACGTTGCCAATTGTCGAGGACGGTTTGGCGTACAGGTAATCGGTGGCCATCGCCACATAGTAGCCGCCGCTGGCAGCCATGGTGTCGATCGAGCCAACCACCGGCATGCGCGTACGCAACTCTTGCAACTCCAGATAGATCGCCTGGGTGGCAACAACCTCACCGCCAGGGGAATCGATCTGGAACACAACTGCCTTGATGCGCTCATCTTGCCTGGCAGCATCGATCTCCAGATTGACCAGCTCTGCGCTCAGGGTCCAGATATCTTCCCTCAGGCGAATGATGCCAACTGCCGGCTTTGGAATGGCATAGAAAGCCACCACTGCGCCAATCACCAATGGCAAGATTACCCAGAACAAGCAACCGATGGTGAATCGCCCCGCCGAAGTTTTTCGCTTCGGCTTTGGCGGTTCGGGGGGTGGAATATATTCGCTCATCTTTTTCTCCTTCTCAGACATGCACAGATTTGGATCACTGATTGTCACTGCGCTGCATTTTCTTATTCCGCCAGCGTGGTATCCAGCGAAAAATTGCCGGCAAAGCCAGCGCCATCCCTGCCGTGAGACTGCCAACCATCAGGAATGTATCGCGCCAGAAACGCTCTGGAAAAAGACGAATCAACGTGTCGCTGTACAAGAACATCCAGGTATCGGCGGCAAAAAAGACTTCGTGGAACTTGACAAAGATAAAGCCAAAAGCCAGCACCACCAGCAAGATAATTGCCACAATGAGCATCAAGGTCAAGTAACCGCCGTACACCAGCCCATCCCGATAGGCATCATTCCACCTCATCCTCCAGGCAATTGCTTCTAACAAAGCAAGAAGCACCAGGCTGCCCACCCACACCCGCAATGCCGCCTGCACCAGCAGCTTCACATCCAGCATGTGCTCAAGTTCGCGGTCATTGTACAAGCGGGTGCAATCATCCATGTAGAGGCAGGATTGCGCAGGGGCTTGCTCCCCCTCCGGGAAGCGCAAATCGCCCAGGAAGGAGATATCGGCATCGTTAAGTAGATAGTCGATGGCGATGCGGGAATAATACAACCGGTCTTGCAGGGTGAAATCAAAGCGGTCTTCCGGAAAGCCCGGTGTGCGGTATTCAAATTCCACAAACCACGGATTGATCACAATGCGCACCGCAGCCAGCGCAATCGCAATTGGCACCAGCAAGGTGACCAGCCAGGAGATGGTTTTTTTCAATGGGGGCATCGAATCTCTTTCCATACAGTACCTTAATAACCTATTTGTTCCAGGTCGCCGAATAGAACATAACTCAGAACCATATTATTGGTGATCCATTCGATTGGCGACCAGTCATCGGTATAAACCACATCAACCGGCGGTGTGGGCTGGTGATTATTGATCGCCACCTGGATCGATTCCAGCAGCAAAGGATGGGCGTTGCCGCGCGCCACCAGAGCCTGGTGGTTCTGCTCCAGATTTGAAAAATCTGTCGGCTGCAGCGTGGCATAGACGATTGTATTGAATGAATAGGGCACGTCGGCGACGTACACCGAAGGAAACACGGTCTGGATGGTGCTTGCAAGGTCGTCGATCAAGCGCCGGTCGCTGGGCGAGCGCCCGATATTAATCACCATCACGCCATCTTCTGCCAGGTGGTCATACACACTGCGGAAGAACTCTTGCGTCGTCAGGTGCCAGGGGATATAGGGAGGCCGGTAAGCATCAATGCCGATAATGGTATAGCGCTGCTGTGCATGTTCCAGTCCCCAACGCCCATCTTGCGCATACGCGTTCAGATTGGGAAGGTTCATACCGAAGTACTGGCGACCCACTTCGATGATCTGTGGATCGATCTCGTAGCCATCGATCGGGATCGCACCATATACTGCCGTAGCCTGGCGCGGGATCGTCCCGGCTGCCAACCCCACAACTGCCATACTCTCCACATCTTGCTCGGTAAATGGAGGAGCATTGAAAAAGGGAGCCACCAGGAATTGCTGCCAGGGGCCGCCATAATTGAGATGCTCGGGGTGCCAGATGGAATGGATACCCTGCCCTTCATTGAGGCGCAGCCAATGATAACCATCCCGCTCAATCACCTGGATGTAGTTATACGCTGACTCTACCTCATAGATCTGCCCGTTGGTCTGCTTGATTGGTCCTGCCGCCCACAGGATTGCCAGCACCGCCAGAATTATCACCATCCATCCCATAGGCAGCGTTTTACGCCAGCCGACCTCCCTCCAGAGACCAAGGAGTGCGACTAGGAGTAAAAATACGCTGAAGATCAAAAATGTGTAGGTAGTGCCAAAGATGGGGATCATCACCAGCACAGGCAAAAACGTGCCAATAAACGAGCCCAACGTGGATACAGCATAGATCTGCCCCGAAATACGCCCCGCCTCGCGCGAATCGCGGATCGCCAACCGGATGGCAAAAGGTGAGATCGTACCCAGCAGGGTTACCGGAACGATGAAGAGGATCAAAACAGCGGTAAACGCGCCAAATAAGATGCCCACCTGCAGTTGATCAAATGCATCTGCTGCCATGCGTAGCACCGGCCGCGCCGCAAAAGGCACCAGGCCCGAGGTGAATGCCCCCCAGGCTAAAACCCGGTACATCGTCTGCGGGTGAGGCGACCGGTCTGCCCAACGCCCGCCAATAAAATAGCCGGCGGTGAGGTAGATCAAGATCAAGCCGATAATGCTGGCCCATACCAGGTTGCTGGTGCCAAAAACACTGCCCAGCAAACGTGAAGCAGAAAGCTCAAGCGCTAACGTGGTCATGCCAGAGATGAAGACGGTGAAGTAGAGGTAGCGTTTCATTTTCAGATGCGATGTATTCTCCATTCAGAGGATCATTCGAGCGTTGGCTTGAGGAGATTATATCTCAACAATGGCGAATACGCATGATCCGCCTATTGCCCCAATCAGACAGGTTGCGTATAATTGACCCATTCGAGAAAAGGAGGATAATAAGATGTTAAAAGAATTCAAAGAATTTGCCATGCGTGGCAGCGTGCTCGACCTGGCAATCGGCCTCATCATTGGTGGCGCGTTTGGGAAGATCGTGACCTCATTCGTGAATGATATCCTCATGCCACCCATTGGTTTGCTGCTGGGGAAAATCAACTTTACCGACTTGTTCATCACACTGTCAGGTGAGAAATTCACCACCCTGGCAGATGCCCAAGCGAATGGGGCTGTGACCTGGAATTACGGCATCTTCATCAGCGCGATCGTGGATTTCTTAATCGTGGCCTTTGTGATCTTTTTGCTGGTGCGCCAGATCAACAAAATGAAAGCCCAACCCGCCCCAGCACCTGCTGCACCGACCACCAAAGAATGCCCTTACTGCTTCACCACCATCCCCATCCAGGCTAAACGCTGCCCCCATTGCACATCCGATCTTGAGTAGAGCTGGACTCAAATCGAAATATCACCCGTTCAGGAGTTTGAATGACCAGGAAATTCACTGGCGTTGAGATTCGCCAGACATTTATTGATTATTTCACCGAAGTCGGCCACACATTTGTGCCATCGGCCTCGCTTGTTCCTGGAGGCGACCAGACATTGCTCTTCACCAATGCAGGAATGGTGCAGTTCAAAGATGTTTTCCTCGGCACCGATAAGCGCCCCTACAAGCGGGCTGCCAATTCGCAAAAGTGCATGCGTGTGGCTGGCAAACACAATGATCTCGAAGATGTCGGGCGAGATGACACTCACCATACCTTCTTTGAAATGCTGGGGAACTGGTCATTTGGTGATTACTATAAGCCACAGGCGATTGAATGGGCATGGGATTTGCTGACGAATGTCTGGGGGCTGCCCAAAGAGCGCATGTGGGCTACCTGCTTTCGCGACGATAAGGGAAACATCCCCCAGGATGATGAGGCTGCTGAAGCATGGCGCGCTCAACCCGGTTTCGATCCCTCTCATGTGCTCTTCTTCGGGCGTAAAGATAATTTCTGGGAGATGGCCGAAATCGGCCCCTGCGGGCCGTGCAGCGAGATCCACTTCGACCGTGGCATCTCCTATTGTGATAAGCAGCATGTAGAGGGGCATGTTTGCTCCGTCAATGGCGATTGCCAACGTTTCTTGGAGCTGTGGAACCTGGTCTTCATCCAGTACAACCGCCTGGATGCAATCCATCTGGAGCCGCTCCCCGCAAAGCACGTCGATACCGGCATGGGCTTTGAGCGCATCGTCTCCGTTTTGCAAGATGTCGATTCCAATTATCGCACCGATCTGTTCTGGCCTTTGATCGAAACCACCCAGCAGCTCACCGGGCACAGCAGCGCTGAAGTGGAGGAAAACTTCACCCCTTACCGCGTGATCGCAGACCATGCCCGGGCAGCGTCTTTCCTGGTGGCAGATGGGGTCGTGCCTGGAAACCTGGGGCGCAACTACATCACGCGCATGATCATCCGCCGCGCCTACCGCTTTGGCGGCAAGATCGGGTTGCACGAGCCCTTCCTGGGCAAAGTGGCCGAAAAAGTGATCAAGATCTACGGCGAAGTCTATCCCGAGCTGGTGCGCCATCAAAGCGCTGTGATTAGTGCCATTACCCGTGAGGAAGAGCAGTTCCAACGCACCCTTGACCGGGCAACTGCACAACTGGAAAACCTGCTCAATGGGCTTCAGCAGAATGGGCAGCGCATCCTCTCCGGCGAGCAGGCTGCCGACCTTTACACCACCTACGGAATGCCGTTTGAGATCACCCGTGACATTGCGCGCGAACGTGGCCTGGATGTGGACGAAGCTGAGTTCCACCGCTGCATGGATGAGCATCGCCTGGCTTCTGGCGCGGGTAAAGCAATGGGCGCGCTGGGCGGGGAGGGCGTGGATGTATACCGTGCTCTTACGGATGACCTGCACAAGGCAGGCAGTCTCCCGGCAGAAGGGGTTGCTTACGACCCCTATACGCGCCTCGAAGTGCAAGGCACGCTGCTTGCACTCATCCACGATGGGCAGCCTGTTTCCCAGGCTCAGGCAGGCGATGTTGTTGAAGTGCTCCTTCCTGAAACCTGTTTTTACGTCGAGTCAGGCGGGCAGGTTTCGGATACCGGCGTCATCCACGCACGTGACAATGCCTGGGAAATCCAGGTCGAAGGTATGCGCAAACCCGCTGCGGGCATCATCGTCCATACTGGCACCGTTATCTGGGGATCTCCGAAAATTGGCGATCCTGTGATTGCCGTGGTGGACGCGCAGCGCAGACGGGACATCATGCGCAACCACACTGCCACCCACCTGCTGCACACCGAGCTGCGCGCTGTGCTGGGAATTCATGCCCGCCAGGCCGGGTCTCTGGTGGCGCCGGATCGCCTGCGCTTTGATTTTACCCACCCCGATGCAGTTACTCCAGAGCAGTTGCAGCGCATAGAAGCCGGCATCAACCGCCGTATCCTGGGCGATTACAGCCTGAAGATCACTTTGAAACCATTGCAGCAGGCGATCAACGAAGGGGCCATGGCTTTATTCGGGGAGAAGTATGCCGAAACGGTGCGCACAATCACCATCGGCGGCGATGATCCCTTCTCCTACGAGCTGTGCGGGGGTACCCATGTGGATGATACGGGCGATATCGGCATTTGCCTGATCACCAGCGAAGGGAGCGTGGCAGCAGGGATACGCCGCATCGAAGCCGTGACCGGCCGCGGCGCCTATGAACTGGTGCAGCACCGCTTCAGCACCCTCAGCCAGGCGGCTGCCCTGCTTGGCGCCACCCCAGACCTAGTTCCGCAAAAAGCCGAAGCGCTCTTGAGCGAGTTGAACCATAACCGCAAACAGATCGCCGCCCTGCGCCAGAGCCTGGTTGCAGCCGACTTTGAGCGCGCAATGGGGAATGTAACCCAGGTCAGTGGTGTGCACCTGCTCACCGCCACCCTGGGCGATGCCGACGCCGATACCCTACGCCAGATGATCGATCGCTTTGAGAATCTGTATCCAGCAAATGCGGTGATCGTGGTGGCAGGCGTAAGCGGAGGGCGCCCAACCCTGGTGGCAGCGGTCACCAGCGACCTGGTCGCCCGCGGCCTGAACGCCAGCGAACTGGTCAGGCATGTTGCTGCGCCGCTGGGTGGCGGTGGCGGCGGCAAGCCCACACTTGCCCAGGCAGGCGGTAAGGATGCCAGCCAATTGCCCCAAGCGTTGCAAAGCGTGGCAGCCTGGGTCAGCCAGAAAATCAGTCAGGGATAGCAGGCCCTCTCAGTGCCTGCACGAAAGCGGGAGAGATTTAGTATGGAAAAACAGGAAGCAGTAGATTTTGTCCTGGAGCGGATTGCGCATGATTATATGCAGGAAGAAATCGCCCGCGATCTGAGCCACCACCTGAAAGCTCCCCCAGAGATTCTGCTACAATTCGTCGCCCGTGTGGAGCAGCAACATCCTCACATCCGGCCCTTGCCAGTTGCAGAAGAGCCCATTCAGGAGGACACACTCCCGCCAGCATTCGATCAGCAGCCTCCGCCACCCGCTTTCACCGCTGGGCTGGACGATTTTCCAGATGCAGAATCTGAATCAGTAATCCCGGCTCCTATTCCCATCATCCCAGAACCAGCACCGATGGCTGAGTCGGTTGTGCAAAGCCCGCCCCAACCTGCTGCCAAGCCAGCATTTAAAAGCCAGATCCTTAATGATGAAAAACTGCTCAAAGTGGTTTACGACTCGCTCAAGAAAGGCCGAAAACGCAGCGACATCACCACATATGTCTGTGAGCGCACCGGGATGGAATGGAACGAAGCGCAACGTTTCGTCGCCCAGGTGGAAGTTGAAAATTTCAAAAAACTCTCTGCCCACGAGAACATCCCCTACATGATCTTTGGCATCGGGGGGGCCATCGTGGGCTTTGTGGTTATGATGGCTGGCATAGCAGCCCTGGCGCCTTATATTATCGTCTTCCTCAAGATCCCCCTGGAACTGCCTGTTTACATCAGTACTTATCCAGACACTGCGATCGCCATCTTCTTGACTGGTTTTGGCCTTCTGGTAGGCGGGATCGTGGGGATCTATATGGCGGTCCAGGCCCAGGCAAACGCTTAGGGCATCCATCACCGCAGGTTGAATTCACTTCCCCTCCAGATGACTGGAGCACCCCCGTATGAAAACGCAGATCATCACGCTGGATATCCTTGACGATGCGATCTCTGTGCGTGACAAGATGGGCTGGGGGCAAACCGGTCGCATTTTGCTTATCTGGCCAGAACACGGGCAGGTGTTGCGTCGCCGTTTAGACCTCGTATTATTGCAACGCTACTGTGCCAGTATCGGCGCACAGCTTGCGCTGGTAACAACGCAAGGAGATGTCTGCTTCCATGCCAGTCAACTTGGCATTCCTGTATTTGAGACAACACTCCAAGCACAAAATGAGCGTTGGCGCGCCGGACACCGACGCAAGCCGCGCCTGCGCCGCCAACTGCCCCACCCCGACCTGGAAAACCTGCGACTGGAGGCCCACCCACCCCTACCCGCATGGCAGAGCAAACCGTTTGGACGCCTGACACCCTTTACATTAGCCGTTCTCGCATTGCTGGCCCTGATCGCAATCCTGCTGCCCGGCGCGCAAATCACGCTCAGGCCAGAAATGCGCCCCCAGTCAATCTCCCTACCGGTAACAGCCAGCGCTGCGTTTCAAACGGTCAATCTGGCAGGCGCACTGCCCGCCAGACCTGTTTCTGTTGTGGTTGAAGGGCGGCAGGCTCTGAGCGTCAGCGGCACCGTTATGTTGCCGGTCAATGCATCCAGTGGGAGCGCCCTCTTCACCAACCTCACCGAAACCGCGATCACTATTCCTGCAGGTGTCATCATCAGCACCTTAGGAGCCAGCCCGGTGCGCTTTGCCACCACACAAGAGGCCGTCATACCAGCCGGGCCAGGGCGAACGATCAGCGTTCCAATTACTGCTCTGCTACCCGGTACAGAAGGGAATCTTCCACCGGGCAGCCTGATCGCAATTGAAGGTAACCTGGGCCTGGTGCTCTCGGTGACCAATACAGCCTCTACAACCGGCGGAAGCCTGAGCCCTGCCCCTGCAGCAACAGAAGATGACCGCAGCACCCTTTATGATCAGCTCTTCCAAACACTGCGCCAATCCGCTTTGGAAGATCTACAAGCCGGGCTGGAAGCCAGCGATTTCCTGCTTGCCGAGACGATAGAGCCAGCGCTCATCCTCGAGGAGACTTATTCTCCCGATATCGGCCAAGCCAGCCAGCAGCTTGACCTGACCCTGCGTATCGAGTTCCGCGTGCTGGCGGTTTCTGGAAAGGATATCGAGGCGCTGGTAGTGCCAGTGATGGATGCAGCGCTGCCCCAGGCATTTGCCCCTCTACCAAACACGCTGGTCACCACAGCCAAAGCCCCACCAGTGGTTGCAGCAGATGGCAGCGCCAGTTGGGTGATCCAGGCTACGCGCACGACCCGGGCTGATATCCCAGGCAGCCTGGTGGTAAATCTTGTCCTGGGACAGCCAACTCAGAACGCCCGAGATCGCCTGGAAACTGACCTGCCACTTGCTGCTGCTCCGCAAATAGACCTCAATCCGGCCTGGTGGCCCAGGCTTCCATTCTTACCCCTGCGCATCCAGGTGACCATCATAGAAAGCAACACCTGAAAGATGAGAATCCTCGCCATTGATCCCGGAGAAAAACGCCTGGGGATCGCGATCAGCGATCCCACAGGAACAATCGCCAACCCGCTCGCAGTGCTCAAGCATGTGGCACGTTCTATCGATGCCGCAACAATTGCCGGGTTAGCCCAGGAGCACCAGGCAGGATTGATCGTGGTCGGCCAGGCGCTGGATGAGGAAGGCCAGCTCACCCTCCAGGCACGCCGCGCCAAGCGCCTGGCAGAGGCAATCCGCCTTCAGTGCGATATCCCGGTCGTTTTATGGGATGAAAGCGGAAGCACCCAGGCAGCTCGCCAGGCGCGCCTGCTAATGGGCGCCCGCCGCAGCAAGCGCCAGGGTCATCTGGATGACCTGGCTGCTACTTACATCCTCCAAACCTACCTGGACACCCACCATCAAGTGAATTAACCCATGCCTAGAAGAACTCGCCAATCTTCCTCCTTCCTGGGAGCATTCTTCCTACCGCTGGTTGCGCTTGCTCTCATGATCATCATTATCCTGGCGGCAGGAATCTGGAGTATCACCACTCGGGCAGAGGTGCTGTTTGGCCACCCCCAGCCAGGGTTGCATGCTGAACAGCGCCTGGTGCTTTCCATAATGATGGTCATACAGGCAGACTCACTCACCGAAGCAGCCTATCCTGGCGCGCCCCTTCAAGACTTTCGGATCAACCAGGGCGAGTCGATCCCCTCCATCACCGGGCGGCTGCTGGACGCCGAATTGATCACCAACCCGGCTGCTTTTCGCAGTTACCTGCAATATACAGGATTGGATAAGAGCATCCAGGCTGGTGAATACGCCATCAGCGCAGGAATGACGCCGATCGAGATTGCCCAGATCTTCCAGCAAGCGCCGCTAGGCCAGGCAGTGCTGACAGTTTTGCCTGGCTGGCGGGCTGAAGAAATCGCGGCAGCGCTGCCCCTCACCGGTTTCTCCATCACTGCGGAGGAATTCTTGCTAGCAACACAAATCCAGCCCCAGGGATATTCATTTTCGGCAGAAATCCCGCTGGCGAATATCGAGGGCTTTTTATTTCCTGCCACTTACGAGATGGCGCGAGAAACTTCCGTTCAACAGTTGATCCCTGCCATGCTTAGCAATTTCGACGCCCTGGTGAGCCCGGAAATCCGCAGCGGGTTCTCAGAGCAAGGATTGACCCTTTACCAGGCAGTAGTCCTGGCTTCAATCATCGAAAGAGAAGCCATCCTGGATGAGGAAATGCCGCTGATCGCCTCCGTGTTCCACAACCGATTGGTAGCCGGTGCCACGTTATCCTCAGATCCGACCATTCAATATGCCCTGGGGTTCAACAACGCACAAAATACCTGGTGGACCAATCCCCTATCTGCCAGCGATCTGCAATTCGATTCTCCCTATAACACTTACCTGTACCCTGGCCTGCCGCCAACGCCCATCTGCAGCCCTGGCCTGGCGGCTCTCAGGGCAGCTGCTTTCCCCGCCCAAACGCCCTACTACTACTTCCGGGCTGCTTGTGATGGATCAAGCCGCCACCTGTTCGCCGAAACCTACCAGGAGCATCTGGATAATGCCTGCCCCTGATGTACAGCCTGCGCAATGCAGCGGGCAGATGGTTCAGCATGCGGGAGGTTTGCTGGTACTGGTCAAGCATGCCCCGCCTGTCATCGATCCGGCGCTTGCTCCCGCCGAGTGGGTGCTCTCAGAAGAAGGGCGCGCTCGCAGCCGGGCGCTGGCGGAATACCTGCGCAGCTATCCTTTGGATGCCATCTTCCACAGCCACGAGCAAAAAGCCGCTGAAACTGCCAGCATCCTGGCTGCCAGGCTGGGATTGCCCTGTGAGTATGCCCAGGGATTGCAGGAACACGCCCGCAGTACGCATGACTACACCTCGATTGATCTATTTCATCAGCGCGTGGCAGAATTCTTTGCCCAGCCCGACAGCCTGGTCTTCGGCCACGAAACCGCCACGCAAGCCCGGCAGCGCTTCACGAATGCCGTCGACCGGCTATTGGAGGCGCACCCGGGTCAATCCCTGGCGATTGTAGCCCATGGCACAGTGATCAGCCTGTTAGTTGCGGAACGTTGCGCGGTCGAAGCGTTCCCCCTCTGGCAGTGCCTGGGATTGCCCTCTTACATCGCCTTGAACATCCCTCAGTGGGATATCTTACACATCACGGCAAGTATTGAACACCGCCAATCAGCAACAAGAACAACTCAAACCTCCTCATAGATTGGAAGCACAGATGCAGCTCGCCATAAACTACTCCCTCCCTGCCGCAAACCTGGTCACAGAAAAACAGATCCCCCTGGATTACTTTAAAACCCCGGATTGGCCTGACATGATCGCCGATGCCCGGCTTCTGCGTCCGGTGGCGGTGCATTTCACCTTGCACGCTGGTCACCCCAACCTGAGAAACACCGATTGGACGTCGATTGAGCGCCTATTGAGCGAAACCAGCACCCCCTTTGTCAACCTGCACCTGGACCCCATCATCGAGCATTACCCCGGCATGCACGTCGACACAGTTGACCTCCTTGACCAGGAATTGGTGCTAGAGCAGATCATTTTCGATGTAGAGACAGTAGCCGGCTGGTTTGGCAAGGAAAAAGTCATCGTGGAAAATGTCCCCTACCGCGCACTGGAAGGGAAAGTCCTGCGACCAGCGGTAGAACCGGCGACGATCCAGACCCTGCTTGCCGAAACCGGTTGTGGGCTGCTGCTTGACCTGCAACACGCCCGCATTGCCGCCCATTATCTGGGCATCGATGAGCGCCAGTACATCGCCAGCTTACCCACCCAGCGCATCAAAGAGATGCATTTCGCCGGCTTACACAATCAAAACGGGAGATTGGAAGACCACCTGGATGCCACGGAGGAAGATTGGAGGCTGCTCGAATGGGCGCTAGAAAACATCCGGTGCGGAGAGTGGTCAGCGCCGTGGCTGCTCGCTTTCGAGTACGGCGGCGTGGGCGAGATCTTCGACTGGCGCAGCGACCCAAATGTGATGCAAGTGCAAGTCCCGCGGCTCTACGAGATGGTACACGCTGCGCGATAGGCATCCTGCGCCAGCGCTAATGCGCCTAAAACACCTGCGCGCCCGCCCAGGGCAGGTGGGACAATATACTGGTCGATCTCAGTCAGCAAGGCTGGAGATTGAACATATCCATTCAGCAGCAATTGCACACGCTGGCGCACCAGCGGAAATAGCTGCATTTGCGACATCACACCGCCGCCCAAGATAATACGCTGTGGGGATAGGACGCAAATGTAATTCACCAGTCCCAAGGCCAAATACTCTGCTTCAAGGTCCCAGGCGGGATGGTCCGGCGGGAGCGTTTCAGCCCGCTGACCCCAGCGTTCCTCAATCGCCGGACCGTTGGCCAGTCCTTCCAAACAGGTGCCGTGAAAAGGGCAATGTCCTGGATACGGATCTCGCACCGGATCATGCGGCAACAAGATATGCCCCATCTCAGGGTGAACCAGCCCATGCGCCAGCTTCCCACCGACCATTGCGCCGCCCCCGATGCCTGTTCCAATGGTAAGGTAAATGAACGTATCCAGGCCCTGTGCTGCGCCCCAACGCCCTTCAGCCAGAGCAGCGCCATTCACATCCGTATCGAACCCAATTGGAAGATCGAAAACGTCACGCATTGCCCCAATAAAGTTCGTATTGCTCCAACCCGGCTTCGTCGTGGAGGTTATATATCCATAGGTTGGCGAACAAGGTTCAGGGTCTAACGGACCAAAAGAAGCAATACCCAATGCCTCAAATGCTCCATGCGCATCAACGGCCTGACGAAAGAAGGCGATTGCCTTACCCAGTGTTTCCTGAGGCGTTGTGGTCAGGAAGCGCGTTTCGGCGCGAATATCCTGCGGACCACTGCCAATTGCGCAAACAAATTTCGTTCCACCCGCTTCGATGCCTGCAAATAGTTTCTCCATATCACCCTTTCAGCCATAAAAACTGAAACGGTGCTAATTTTAACTGCAATTGGCTATTTTGTGCACTCGAAGCAGGAGCGGTTGGTTGGTATACCAGTAGGGAATCAATACTTCGGATTTTCGGCGGCAGGATCACGGTTTGTGCTTCTGGAGAAAGATTGTTCACGATGAGGATCTCCTCACCCTGATACACACGCCAATAGACCGCTACAGACTGCTGGTAACTCTCCTCCCAGATGAGATCACCCAGGCCAAAAGCCTTGTGCGCCTTCCGTACAGCGATCATGTGCTTGACCATCTGAAGAAGCGATTTTGGATCAGCACACTGGGCAGCAACATTAACATTGCCAGGGTCATAGGGGTGCGAATCATTTACAGGGGCAAAAAGAGATTCTAAGGTCGCCGTAGAAAAGCCTGCACCCACGGATGGATCCCACTGCATGGGGGTACGCACGCCGTTGCGATCTGGCAACCAGATATTATCTCCCATGCCAATCTCATCGCCATAATAAAGCACAGGCGAACCCGGCAAGGTGAAAAGCAATGAATAGGCCAATTCGATCTTGCGACGGTCATTCTCTAACAATGGCGCCAGGCGCCGGCGAATCCCCAGGTTAAGACGCATGCGCGGGTCGGGGGCGTATTCCTGCCACATCCACTCTCGCTCCTGCTCTGTGACCATCTCCAGCGTCAGCTCATCATGGTTGCGCAGAAACGTACACCACTGGCAATTCCTAGGAATGGTAGGGGTGCGCTCCAGAATCCACTGGATCGGCTGGCGGTTGCCCTGGCGTAAAGCCATGTAAATGCGCGGCATCACCGGGAAATGAAAACCCATATGAAATTCATCTCCCTCTCCAAAATATGGGCGTACATCCTCTGGCCATTGGTTAGCCTCTGCCAGCAGGATGCGTCCCGGATAATTCTCATCCATGAAACGGCGAATCCGTTTGAGATATTCATGGGTTTCAGGCAGGTTTTCGCAATTGGTGCCCTCGCGCTCAAACAAATATGGCACAGCATCTGCGCGAAATCCATCAATCCCCATATCCAACCAGAACTTCATCACCTTGATCATTTCCTTGCGCACCCGAGGATTGGCATAATTTAGATCTGGCTGAGAAGCATAAAAGCGATGCCAGTAATACTGCCCTGCCTGCTCATCCCAACTCCAATTAGAGCGCTCAGTATCCAGGAAAATGACCCGTGCATCACTATATTTTTGATCCGTATCGCTCCAGACATAGTAGTCCCGATAGGGCGAAGTACGGTCTGCCCGCGCGGCCTGGAACCAGGGGTGTTGGTCAGAGGTATGGTTCAATACCAGATCGGTAATAATGCGCATGCCGCGCGCATGCACTGCTTCTACCAAACGCTTGAAATGCCCCAAGGTACCATATTCGCGCAATATGCTGTAATAATCGGCAATGTCGTAACCATCATCTAATAGCGGTGAGGAGTAGATCGGCAGCAGCCATAAGCAGTCAACCCCCAGGTCTTGCAAATAATCCAGCTTGGAGGTCAGGCCAGGCAGGTCGCCGTGCCCATCCGCATTGGAATCACAGAAAGCTCGCACATATAACTCATAAAAGACTGCGTTTTGATACCACAAAGATTCATTCATAAGACACACCACGTTAGGGAATCTCAAGCGTCTGCTGAAATTCCTCAGCATTTAATCGTCTGCTCTGAAACCACACAGGTCTTGTATGGATCAACCAAATTGCTGCATTATAATCCCAGCCTGCTGGGAAATGATTCGGATTTAACCTTTTACCGCACCAGCCAGCATGCCCCGAACAAAATAACGTTGAAAAGCGAAGAAAATGATCATGGGCAACAGCATCGACAAGAAAGCGGATGCCGTCAGCAGATGCCACCCAGCACCGAGAGAGGAGACCATGTTACTGATCTGGTAGGTCATCACAGGGTTGTTGCCGCCCAGGAACACGAGGGCCACCAGCAGATCATTCCATACCCATAAGAATTGGAAGATAGCCAGTGCAGCGATTGCTGGCATTGCCAAGGGGATTGCTAGCTTATGGAAAGCGGTCCAGTGTGAAGCCCCGTCCAGGTAAGCCGACTCAAACAGGTCGCGCGGCAACGTCCCCAGGAAGTTGCGCATCAGATAGATCGAATAGGGCATTCCAAACCCGGTATGGAACAGCCACACTCCCAGAAACGTGCCGTTCAGGCCCAGTTGTGCGAATGTTCGTGAGATCGGGACCAAAGTCATTTGCAAGGGAATCACTTGTAGCCCTACCAAAATTGCAAACAACCAGTATCGGCCTTTGAAATCTAGCCAGGCAAAGGCGTACCCGGCAAACGCCGCAAATAAGATTGGCAGGATCGTTGCAGGCACGGTTACAACCAGGCTGTTGATGAACGCCCTTCCCATCCCTCGCGGGTTGAGCAGATCTGAGAGGTTACAATTCATCCCTGGCGGTGGCGAGCCGGATTCACAATCAGCCTGGTATGTATTGGTGCCACGATAGCCTACCAGAGCATCGACATAGTTATTAAGCGTAAGCTTGGGGGTGCTTTCACCGCCAGCCATCCGTTTCATCTGGGCGGCGATATCCGCAGCCTCTTGGGCTGACGGCAGGGGAATATCGCCCATGTGCGGCTGCCCATCGATCTCCCTGCGCAGCATCGCCAGCAATTGCAGCGAGCGCGGATACTCTTCGATCACTGCAGGGTCGCTCAGGTTTGCCGTTACGATCTTTGCCCCATCCACCCCATGGCAATCGCCACAAAACTGGTTGTACTCTTCTGATCCGGGTGGGGCGGCAAGCGCCATCCACCAGCCATTGGTATTCACAGATTGCACCGGACGGAACGAGGTCACCAGTAAGCCCAGGGCTGGTATCAGCCAGATCAACATAAGGCCAATCACCGCCATATGCAGCGGGAGTCGATTGAAGATTCGGTTAATCTTGCTCTTGTTCATCTCATCGCCTCCTGTTCCAAAAAGCGGCGAATATTCATGTAAATAAAGGGGATAATGAGCACTACCAGGATCACCGCCACTGCCGCCCCGCGCCCGGTATTGAAGTTGATATACATTTCGGTGTACATCCTGTTGGCAATCACTTCAGTGCCATAGTTACCCCCCGTCATAACGTACACAATATCAAACAACTTCAGTACATTGATCACCATGGTGGTGATAACCACCGTAATCGTAGGCATGATGATGGGAACCATCACCGACCAAAATACCCGCCATTCGGTGGCGCCATCCACACGCGCCGCCTCCAGGATTTCTTCAGGCACCGATTTTAGCGCTGCGGCCAGAACCGTCATGCAGAACCCGGTCCAGATCCAAATCCCCACCACGATCAAAGCCAGCGTATTGATTCCCGCGGTTGAGATGAATGCCACCGGCTTGAAGCCTAATCCAGTAATGATAGCATTGAGCAGACCTATCTGATTCGCCCCAGTTCCATAGTCATAAACAAACCCCCAGATCACCCCGGCACCTACGAACGAGATTGCCATCGGCATGAAGATCATCGATTTTGCCAGCGCTTCATATTTAACCCGCTCTGCCAACACTGCAAATAGCAATCCGATGGACACTGTGCCGGTCACCATCAAGGAGATCCATTTTATAGTGTTTCCGTAGGATGATGTCCAAAATGTTCTCCATACTGTCTGGATAGATGTTGTATCGACCTCTGCGGTCAGCGCGTAGCGAAAGTTCTCAAAGATCCCCCAGCAAGGTCTGCCTTCCATACACGTCACACTGGCAGGTTGTGTGCCATCCTGGTTTTGAAAAGAGAGCACGATGGTAGTGAACATCGGATAAAGAATGAAAAAGCTCATCACGATGATTGCAGGCGCCAGGTACAACCACGGCGTAAGCTGCCCTTGTTTCATAATCTGAGGAGTTGCATTATTTGACATAGATTATTCTCCCCTCGGGTTACTAAAATATTGAAATGGCAGGGTTTTCAGGGGGCCATCCTGACAGGCAGGGCAGCCCCCTGAAGGAGAAATGAAATGTTTACTTGCCGAGTGCTTCAGCCTGGACGGCAGCCGCAGAAGCCAGGGCTGCATCCAGATCTTCACCACTCAAGTAACTGATGATCGCTGCCCATTCGGCGCTGCCAAAGCCGCC
>JAFGBV010000043.1 GCA_016932955.1 Anaerolineales bacterium
GTGGTGATTTGACCGTTGATCGAGAGGCTGTCGCTTTCTACTGCATCCGTGAATGTTACCCGCATGCGCGTATAGAGCCCCTCCAGGCTCATCGAGATGGAGCCATTAGCAGGGATGCGCAGGCAAGGGTCCTGGTCCCCCCAGTATTTGATCAAAGCGATATTCGAAAAAGCCTGCGCCGCGGCGGTGTGCATGGGGGTAGTTTGGTAGGGAGATGGGGAGGAAAGCGTTTCCCTCTCTAGGTTTTTAGAGATTGTATAACCGCCAGCAGTTCCACAGGTTGAACAACCTCCAGGGGAGCGGGTTGGTAATCGCGCACGTTGCGAGTCAGCAAATAATCTGCATGTATCTGCAGGGCGGCGATCATTTGAACTGCGTCCTCGAAATCTCGGTATGGCAAGTTCAGGGCTTGTTCGATCGTATTTTGATCCACAGGAGCAATTTTGAGGAACTGTAAGATGCTGGTCAGCGTGACGCGGGCTTGCTCGGGCGATTGATCCTTGGCAATCAGATAGAACAGCGTGGTGATGGAATGGGCTGCTAACCACCCCTGGATCACACCCGTTTCGGCATAGGCCAGCAGGCGCGCCGAAAAATCGTAGAAATCCTGGCGTTCCTGGAGTACATCCAGAATGATGTTCAGGTCAAACAGCACCTGCAATTTATCGGTTGCCATACTTTTCATCCAGATGCTTCTTGTAGTCATCGATGGATACCCCCGAAGACAATAAGCCTGTCAGTCGACGCACAACCGGTGCATGGTTTAATACCTCTGACTCGGAGGGGATCTGCTGCAGGTAGGTTGAGATCAGCTCGGTCAGGGTGGTCTGGTGAGCCTGGGCATAGCGTTTGGCATTAGCAAGCAGGTGCCGCGGCACTCGGACAGTCAGTTTGGTTTCCATGGGCATCTCCTTCTGCCGTATAGAATAGCACAATATTGTACGGCTGTCAAGCGGGGCAAACCGCGCTCTTTCACCCCTCCACCGACCCGCTGACTCTCTACGCACCCCTGCAGGTAGCGGTATGTGCCGGCTTTAGCCTTGCATTGACTGTATGTTGTGTTCGCTTGAGAGGATTTCGCCAACGCTCTGGCGGTGTGCATGGGGAAAGTGTACCATGAATGGGGTGGGCGCAGAAGCAGCAAAGGCATCATCCCCCGACGCTCCCAAGGCAATCATCGGGGGCGCTCTTTGCGCGCATGAATGGGTTGGATAGATGGTCGCGATCCCTATAAATAAGCCAACAGGGGCGCCGAATTTCGGTGTAGGTGATCAGAGTTACTGGAGCAAACTCACCTGTTTGTGGATCGAGAATACTCCCTCAGCCATTGCAAAATATCCTTTTTGACCTGCTTCCAGGTGATCTTATCAAGCAGCATTGGCTCGGGCTCTTTCTCTGCATCGTCAAAATAGGCCAGCCCATACAGCACCGGGCTGATATCGCTGACGCTGAATTTCTTCTGGAAAAGGCGCAGTGCATCGGTCAACGAGCAATGCTGACGAAGCAGCAGGTGGGTATCATAAAAATCTTTGCGAGAACCGCGCTGTGCGATGGCAGATAATTTCATGCAGGCCAGATCATCCAGGCTGGCGATGGCTGTTTGGTTATCCGGCCACACTTCCAGAGGTTTCAGTAAAGGATAGCGGAATTCGATCAGGCTGATGCGCACATCACTGATCTGTCCATACAGGGTGCCAGGTGCGTATTGCCCGGTGACGAAAGGCACGCCAGTTTCTCGGATGCGCTGCGCTAAAACCAAAACATCGGGAATGCGCGCTGCCGTAAACCAATCCAAATCCACAGATCGCCGGTGGCCATAGTATATGGCCAGGGCTGTACCGCCTGCCAGGTAATACCCTTGATCGGTAAGCCAGCCTCCGAGTTGTGCAAGCACGTTTTCTTGCTCTCGATTTAATCCGGCGTTGGTGAAGTTCATCGCACCAGCCTTCCTTCCCAGGGGTGAGTAGTGGCAGCGTTTACCCAGAGCGACACTTTGGCGTGCGACAGGCCAAGAACTGCCTCCCATAAGCGCAGTTGTCGTGGCTTAAGCCCTGCCCCACGGTGCTGCTCAATCCATCGGCGCAGCGCTGCATCGCCCATCTCTGCTCTCAACCAGTTGAGAGCTTCCCAGCTGCCCTCCTGCAGCAAACGGCAGATGATGAAGTCGGGTTTCTCGTCGAATGTCAAAGTGGCAAAATCACAATCCCAGAAAAAAGGCTTTAGAAAGGCAGGTAAGGTTGCGTTCATAAAACAAAGTGTACTGCAAATCAATCTACAGTGCAAATTGCGAGGCTATGAATCCTTGCCCCGACCTCCCACGCCCTCCCACCTGCGGGGGTAGATGTCAGTTCTAGCCTTGCTGAGGCTGTATATTGTGTTCCCTTGAGAGTATGTTGCCAACGCAATATTAGAAAAAGATTGCGCCGCGGCGGTGTGCATGGGGGGCTAGTGCTTACTTAACCGATTCGTAATGCTCCACGAACTTGGCCGGTGTCTGCACAACGATCCCAGCGCTCTCCAACCCACCAAAATGCCGGACATTGCCCGTGACCAGAGCGTCAGCCTGCGCTGAGATGGCAACCTCCGCAAATGGCAGGTCTCCGGGGTCAGGTATTGCAGGTGTGCCTGGCAAGTGCTCAGGAGTATCCACGATTAGGCCTGTTACCCGCAAGAAGGCCAGCACGGCTTCCGCAGCCGAGGGGTCAATGCCCAATTTGGGGCGCGCACAAACTGCCCGGTATTCTTCCAGGATACGCGCATCAAGCGCCAGCCTGACTCTGCCAGCCAACACCAGATCCAACACCCGTGCAGGTTTGCTGGCACGCTTGAGCAGCGCAGAAACCAACACGTTGGTATCCAGGACGATCAACAATGGTCGGGAACCAGGCATATTATCTCTCGCGCCGGGTGGCCCGGATCTCGGCGTCGATATCCTCCTCGCCGAGCTGAGCCGAGCCGTTGGCCTCTGCCGCCTTGCGGATGGCTTCCAGTGCAATTTGGGCGCGCAATTGTAGCACCTGGTAGAGCATCTCGCGTGCTTCGTCATCCAGCCCGAACTTGCGCGCGACCTGGTCGCCACCCATCTCCTGGCTGGCAGCCATCAGGGCGCCCAGGCTTTGCCCTCGCTGAGCCAGGCGCTTCTCCAGCGCCTGTTGCAGTTCTTGCACCGCCTCTTCCACTGGGCAGATAACCACTCCCTGGGATGTCTCGATGAAGGTGACCATATCGCCTTTCCGCAGGCGCAACCTGCGGCGCAGGTCACGCGGAATGGTCACTTGACCCTTTTCCTGCACACGTACCGTTGTCAACATAGCCGCCTCCAGTCGGTCATACAGTCATACCGTCATACTTATTATACTATATTGTTGACTGGTCTGGTGAGGTAACTTGCCTTCCTCTACCACCCTGCTGACCCTCCACTCACCCCCGCCTGAGGGAGTGAGTGCCAGTTTCAGCCTTGCTTAGACCACAACTTGTGTTCTCTTGGGAGTAGTTCGCCAATGCGAGATTGGAAAAGGCTTGCGCTGCGGCGGTGTGCATGGGGGTAGTGTACTATGAAGGAGGCAGTCACTGCGTGACAACCCCCCGGTGTGATCTCAGGAACCGGGTGACAGTGGCCCGTTCCGCATTTCTGTGAGCAGATACCCACCAGGTTTCGTTGAGCGAAGTGCAGTCATTGGGTATCCTTTTTCCTCGGTCGGTGCATTTAGAAACCCAGCCAGGGTAGCATCTCCTGATAGAAAACCAGCGACAGCCAGCCCAGACCGCCTGCCA
>JAFGBV010000003.1 GCA_016932955.1 Anaerolineales bacterium
TACAACATGATGCCGGTGGCGGTCGCCAGGTTGAGCGAGGTGACGTGCCCCTTCATGGGCATCTTGACCAGCACATCACAGACAGCTACCTGGTCGGGATACAATCCTTCACGTTCAGAACCCATTAATAAGACCAGCGGCTGCTGATATCTTGCTACCTGGCAGTAATCCAGGCTGGCGTGCGCGGAGGTGCCGTAGACTGTGTAGCCATGTGGCTTGACCCAGCCGCGGAAATCATCGAATTTGCATCTCACCACAGGAAGCCAAAATAGCGCGCCCATGCTGGCACGTACCGAGCTGGGGTGGTAGGGGTCAGCACAATATTGCTCATGTGCGGGGTCGTCAAGCAGCAGCAGCCCGCTTGCTCCAGCCGCATCGATGCTGCGCAGGATGCTGCCGATGTTGCCGGGGTCCTGCGGTGCGGTCAACGCCACCCCTCTTTGAAATGTCTGGGAGGTCAAATCCTGCAATCCCAGGTGCGCCTGATGGACCACCGCCAGGATGCCGGGTGGGTTTTCTTTCTCCGCCAGGCTGGCAAACAGCTCTTCGCTGAGCGCCAGGCACTCAATGCCGCGGCTTTCCTGTTCTCGGATCAACTGCTGGGCAAACTCGCTCTTCAGCTTCTCGGGTGAATAGCAGATCAGCTCGAGCCTGGCTCCTGCTGCACAGGCTTCGCCAACATGAAAAATGCCCTCGGTGACAAACAGCCCGCTGGCCTGGCGTTCTTTGCGCTGCGTTAGCAGGGCGCGTACTTGTTTAATTCTTGGATTGCCTTTGCTTGTGAGCGTCTTCATTCCGGCGAATGGGCACCCAGGCAAGCACGGTAGTACCCTTGCCGGGTTCGGAGGTAATTTCCACATCGCCGCCCACCTTGCGGGCACGCGTGTGCATATTCGACAGACCATGCCCCAGGGTCACGCTCATCTTACGCAGGTCAAAGCCCAGTCCATCGTCCGATATTTCGAGCAGCACCCGTCCGGGTGCGGTCCACAAGTCGATGGTTGCCTGGTGAGCCTGGGCATGCTTGGCGATGTTGGCGAGCGCTTCCTGACAAATATGGAATAGCGCGGTGGTTTGGACAACAGGCAGAATGATCTGTCCATCATCAGGCCCGGTGAGGGTCAGCTCCAGGCGCGTGTTGTCGCGGAATTCTTCCACCAAGCGCTGCAGCCCCTCGAACAAATCCTCACCGCGGAATTGGCGTGGACGCAGATCCATAATGTAAGAACGGATATCACGGATGGTGGTGTTGAGGCCTTCAATGGCCTGTTCGATCTTCTCCTCGGCCTGGGTGGGGTCATCGCTCAAAGCCAAACGGGCATAATCAAGCGCCAGACCGGTGGCATAAATGGATTGAATGATCCCGTCATGCAGGTCCATGCCAATCCGCTCACGCTCCTCCAAGACTGCCAGCCGCCGCGCCTGCTGGTTCAATTGCGCATTTTCCACCGTGATGCCTGCCCAGGCACCGATGGCTGTGAGCAGCCCCATCTCGCGTTGATCCAGATAGCGGTCGCGCCGGGAGGCAATGCTCATCACACCTACCGACACGCCGCGTGCGGTGAGCGGAATGCAGGCGATGCAGCGGAAACCGGCTTCGACAACTGCCCGGCGCAAAAAGCGCAGGTCGCTTTGGATGGTTGTGCTGACCACCGCCTTGCCACTCTCGGCGACCATGCCTACAAAGCCTTCTCCGCTCTCGAATCGGTCCTTGGTCCAAAAAGCGGCGGCTGCTTCTCCGCGGTGCAAGGCAAGACGTAAACTGCCATCCTCTTCGGCAAGGAAAATTTCGCCTGCCTCGACATCCAGATAATCCATCACCCGGTTGAGCGTTTTTTCCAGGATTTCGTCCACATCTATGGTGCTGGCGAGCGTCTCGCCAATGTCATTAATTAACCCCAGATCATTGTTGCGCTGGGTCAAAGCGTGATCGTGTTTTACCAGCTCTTCAACCAGGCGGGCATTGCTGATGGCCACTGCGGCGTAGGCTGCGAGGGTCTCGATGACACGCTCGTCATCGGGGGTAAATTCATGGTAATCCTCTTTGTTGGTCAGGTAGATTTGACCCAGTAAGCGGCTGCCAAGCAGGATGGGAACCCCCAGGAAGGAGATCATGTCAGGGTGGTTGGCGGGAAAGCCCACGCTGCGCGGGTCATCAGCGATGTTGGCGGTGCGGATGGTGGTGCGTTCTCTTTGGATCGCTCCAATCAACCCCAGACCAACAGGCGGGTGGGCCATCTGACGCACCAGCTCTGGACTCATCCCGACGGGGATGAAACGCTCAAGCTTGCCTTTGTCATCCAGCACGCCCAGGGCAGCATAGCGTGCGGAGACCTGTTCACGAGCCATATTGACAATGCGTTCCAGGACGGTGTCCAGCGATAAATCACCGATTAATTCAAGACTGGCTCGGTGCAATGCAATTAACCGGGCCTCAATTTGCTCTCGTGTCAGCAAAACCATGAAAGTAACCTCACCGCGCCTATATTTTACCCTAAATGGTGTGATTTGATAATCGGTGCAGGGCAATGGGGTGTGATATACTCGCTCAATATGGAACCGGATATCTATGCAGGTCGTTCCTATCCCCTGGGCGCCACCGTGTATGGCAATGGGGTGAATTTTTCTGTTTTTTCACGTCATTGTACCGTCCTGGAACTCCTGCTCTTTGACGACCCTGCGGACGAGCGACCGTCTCGCACCATCCTGCTTGACCCGCAGCAAAACCGCACCTTCTATTACTGGCATGTCTTTGTACGCGGCCTGCAAGCCGGACAGTTGTATGCTTTCCGCGCTCATGGCCCTTATTCGCCTGAACGAGGCCTGCGCTTCGATGGCGATAAGGTGCTCGTTGATCCATATGCGCGGGCGGTTGCTTATGGCGACAACTACTCACGGGCGGCTGCCCAACGCCCTGGCAGCAACGCGGCGCATTCGATGAAATCTGTCGTGGTAGACCCACGCGGCTACAATTGGGAAGGGGATACTCCCTTACAGAATCCGTTCGCGGGCACCTTAATCTACGAAGTGCATATTGGCGGCTTCACGCGCAATCCTAATTCTGAGCTGCCGGAAAATCTGCGCGGCACCTATGCGGGATTGGTGCACAAGATACCTTACCTGAAACAGCTGGGGGTGACAGCAGTTGAATTGCTGCCTGTCCAGCAATTCGACGAACAGGAAGCGCCCGCCGGCCTGACCAATTACTGGGGGTATGGCCCGGTCAATTTCTTCTCTCCACATCGCGGTTACAGCTCGCAAAAGAGCCACCTGGGGCCGGTGGAAGAGTTCAAGGACATGGTCAAGGCACTGCACCGGGCCGGTATCGAGGTCATTCTCGATGTAGTTTTCAACCATACGGCTGAGGGGGACCATACCGGACCGGTATTGAGTTTCCGCGGGCTCGAGAACCGGGCTTATTATTTACTCAACCCCGAGCGCCAGGCCTACTACGCGAACTATACAGGGGTTGGCAATACGATCAACGCCAACCACTCAATCGTTCGCCGCCTGGTCATGGATGCCTTGCATTATTGGGTGCAGGTGATGCACGTGGATGGCTTTCGCTTTGACCTGGCTTCGGTGCTGGCACGTGACGAAGAGGGTGTACCCCTGCGCAACCCACCTTTGCTATGGGAAATTGAATCCGACCCAATTATGGCTGGCACCAAGATCATCGCTGAAGCCTGGGATGCTGCAGGGTTATACCAGGTGGGCTCATTCATCGGGCACCGCTGGGCGGAATGGAATGGCCAATACCGCGACGATGTGCGCCGGTTTATCAAGGGTGATCTTGATACAGCCAGCCGCCTGGCCGCGCGCATCTCTGGCAGCCGTGACCTTTATCCACAACCTGACCGTGAGCCAAACCGCAGCGTCAACTTCATCACCTGCCACGACGGCTTCACCCTCAATGACCTGGTGTCCTACAATCAGAAGCACAACGAAGCCAACTTATTGTCCAACACGGATGGCAGTGAGGCGAACTATAGCTGGAACTGCGGGGTAGAAGGGCCTACAGATGATGCACAGATTGAAAAGCTGCGCATCCAGCAGATCAAGAATTTCCTGGTGGTGCTCTTTACCTCACAGGGCACACCCATGTTCCTGATGGGGGATGAGGTGCGCCGTACTCAGTCTGGCAATAACAACAATTTTTGCCAGGATACCCCCCTCAGCTGGTTCGATTGGCAGGCTGTCGAGCGGCAAGCAGGACTGCTGCGCTTTGTGAGTAAGCTGGCAGCCTTTTCTCAGGAATGCGACCTCTTCCAACA